>CAZSWX010000200.1:0-4939 GCA_964610865.1 uncultured Enterobacteriaceae bacterium | reverse complement strand
AACCTGCTGATGCAATTTCAAGCAGACATTCTGGGAGTGCCCGTAGTACGTTCAAAAACAACAGAGAGCACGGCACTTGGTGCCGCTTATTTAGCCGGCCTCGCCATTGGATTTTGGAGTACTCCCGACGACATAAAGAGTCAGCGGCACATCGATCGTGTCTTTGAACCCACGATGTCCGACGGCGAGAGAGGAGACCTCAGGCACGGCTGGGCCAAAGCAGCGGGTAGAGCCCGCCACTGGATTGCAAACGAAAAGGGATGAGGAGGTACACACATGGGACCGAAAAGTTTTACAGGATTCGATCTGGCAATTGAGGATCCGGGGATAGTGATTATAACCTTCAATCAACCAGAACGTCTCAACGGGTTTAACCACCAAGTAAAAAGAGAACTAGTTGAAACGTTGGTACAAGTCCAAATGGACGACTCCGTGCGCGTTGTCGTGTTTACTGGGACAGGACGAGCCTTCTCCGCCGGCGATGACATTACTGGGCGTCCTCCTCAAGCCACCCCGGAAAACACAGTTGTTGAACCAATCCCGTCCGGACACCACAACCCGACAGGGACTTACAATGGGCTACGACACCTTTCCCAGCCCGTTAACCGGGCCGTTCGCGCACTCGATAAGATCACAATCGCCGCAATCAACGGAGTAGCCATACAGACCGGGTTCTCGCTTGCGCTCGCGTGCGATTTTAGGATTGCCGCAGAATCCGCGCGAATGGGAAGTGCAACACTTCGCTTCGGTTTGCTTCCGGACGAGGGCGGTCAATATCTTCTCACCCAATTAATGGGCGTCGGAAAGACTATGGACTTTCTTATGCGCAAACGTATCGTAACGGCAAGCGAAGCCGAAGAATTGGGACTTGTGCACGAAGTCACCGCCGGACCAGCACTTATGCGCACGACCCTCGACCTTGCACGCGAGTTGGCGACAGGCCCGCAGGTAGCGATGCGGATGCTCAAGCGATCCATTTATAATGCCGCCGAGATGACATTTGAACAGTCGCTGGACGAAATAGCATCCAAGACAGCGGTGACTGACCACCACTCTGACGCGGAAGAGGGGATGAAGGCATTTCAGGAAAAACGTTTACCGCACTTCAACCGGTGGCTGGAGTGAGACTCAACCGCCGGAAGCAGAGTGTACTTTCGCAAAGGGAATGTTCACGTATATAACGACTGGGGAAATCGTCCTCGCTCGAGAAAAGTATGCCCAGAACCCACACGTTTCATTATTTTTTGTACGCTCTTCTATTGGCCTGCGTCGCACCGTATACAACGATCGCGGCCGAACCCACTAGCGAAACTGTGGTCCTGTCTGGTGCCACTTTGTACACCGTGACCCAAGGAGTAATACCAAGGGCGCGTATTATTGTACGCGGTGGAAAGATCGTCGAGGTCGGCACCGTAGAGGACGTGCTACTGCCTCCCGATGCGAAACACAGGGAGGTTTTTGGAAAGGTGATCATACCAGGCCTAGTGGACACACACTCCCACCTCGGCGTGTATCCCCGCCCACGCATACCTGCGCATGCCGACGGGAATGAGACAAGCAGTCCGCTACAAAGCAGCGTTCGAGCAATAGACGCTATCTACCCCTCGGATCCAGGTATTCGGATGGCCCTGGCCGGTGGCATCACGACAACTAACGTCATGCCGGGTAGTGGCAATCCGGTCGGCGGACAAACTGCGTACATCAAACTCTCGGGCGAGACGGTAGAAGAGATGGTAATTGATAAACAAGGTATAAGCGGCGGCATGAAAATGGCAAACGGGGAAAACCCCAAACGCGTATACGGCGCCCGTAAGCAAGCCCCTGTAACGCGGATGGGCATTGCCGCTTTACAACGGCAACTGTTCGTGCGCGCCCTGAACTACAAGAAACTGTGGGACGCCTACGCAAAAAAGAAAACAGCAGATCCGGCGTCGATACCTCCGGCTCGCGACATCGCCCTCGACCCGGTCCTCGAGATCCTCGATGGTCGCCGGATTGTCCATTTTCATGTGCACCGAGCGGATGATATCATGACTGCTATCCGTCTAGCTGAGGAGTTTCAATTTCGGTTAGTCCTGCAGCATGTCAGCGAAGGCTATAAGGTCGCGAACGAAATAGCACGCCGGCAAATCCCGTGCTCCATTATTGTTCTGGATGCCCCAGGCGGCAAACCAGAGGCCGTCGAAATGGCCCTGCAAAACGCTACCGTACTTGAACGCGCCGGCGTACAGGTCGCTTTTCACACTGACGCACCGATCACCGACGCACGTTTTCTATTACGTATGGCCGCGCTCGCCGTCAGAGCGGGAATGCCAGACCATAAAGCCCTACGCGCCGTGACGATCGACGCAGCAGGTATGTTGGACCTAGCGCACCGAATCGGATCCGTAGAAGTAGGAAAAGACGCCGACCTCGTCGTGCTATCGGGTCGGCCCTTCAGCGTCTACACCAAAGTCCTAGAAACCTACATCAATGGCCACCGAGTGTTTCATCGAGATGAGCGAGCGGATCGACTTTACGCCACCGGCGGCTTTGCCGCACCTGACTTAAAAAATCGATTGAGCACCCAAAATGATACAATTACATCTTCTAATGCCCCCTAGCCTTTTCTTGTGGTTCCGCTGCGGTGCACTTGCCGTCGCCTTGACAGGGCCCTCGTCGTCGACGGTCCTCGCTCAAACGATTGGGATAGAGGCAAAAATTATTCACACCGTTTCTTCCAAAGGGACAATAAAAAACGGGGTCATCCTCATCGAAGATGGAAAAATAGCGGCGGTCGGTCGCGGTCATGACGTTTCCATCCCGGAAGGAACAAAGATGTTGGCGGGCCACACCGTCACACCGGGTCTAATAGATGCCCATTCTGTCGTAGGCCTCGCCGGCTGGTACAACGTCCTCGCGGACCAAGATCACGATGAAACCTCAGGACCAAACCAGGCGGACCTCAGGGCCATAGACGGGTTCAACCCGGCGGAACCGCTTCTCGATTACTTGTTGCGACACGGTGTAACGACTATTCAATCGGGACCTGGACGGGGGAACCCCATAGGAGGACAGGCCGGCGTGTTCAAGACCGCAGCGGAAACCGTTGAGGCCGCTATTGTCAGATTCCCGTCAGCCATGATTTTTACCCTTGGGGAGTCACCAAAAAAGACCTATGGAGAACGAAAGCAGACTCCTATGACGCGAATGGGAACAGCCGCATTCATCCGAAAAGCGCTTACCGATGCTCAAGCCTACGCCCAACAATGGGAAAGGTATAGAACGCAGGCGGAAAAGGAACTTTCAAAAAATGGCGATAAAAGCACCTCTGCTCCGGATCGCGACCTTAAACGGGAGAGTTTAGCACAGGTTACAGAAGGCCGGTTACCCGCCTTAATCACTGCTCACCGCGAGGACGACATCCTCACAGCTATCAGGCTAGCAAAAGAATTCGAAATTGACCTCATTCTGGACGCCGCCACGGAAGGATATCTGGTAACTCCGCAAATTCAAGCCGCAGGCGTTCCAGTAATCGTGCACCCCACTATGCAAAGAATCGATTCTCCAGAAACTCTGAACACCAACCTCGAGAATGCCAGCTTGATCTCGGGAGTTGGAGTAACCATCGCGCTCCAATCTGGATACGAGGCGTACGTACCTAAGACCCGTATCGTACTTTTCGAAGCGGCCATAGCAATGGTCAATGGCCTCGGTTTTGACCGAGCTCTCAGGTCAATAACTGCGGATGCGGCGGAAACGCTGCAAGTGGCGAACCGGGTCGGTTCCATCGACATAGGCAAGGACGCCGATCTCGTGCTCTTCGACGGAGACCCTTTCGAATACACTACGCACGTGCAAAAGGTGCTTGTCGAGGGCCGTCTTGTACACGATCGATTGGCGATAAGAAACCCTTAACTGGTCATATTCCGAACGGGCAACCGACAATCAGCGTCCAGACACGCCCAGCAGCTACAGTTTGTGTTCATACAGGCAGTGGTTGGACGTTTTTTGCATTGCCCGTTTGCAACAACTCCGATAACCTACGTTCAGGAAATATAAAGAGCTGACAACGCTTCTAATGACCGCTCCTCGGCGGCGACGATCCCGACATAATGTCTACAAAACAACGAGATTTTGATGTCCTCATCATCGGTGCCGGGCTCTCCGGTGTGGCCGCAGCCTACCATATCCAGACCAAGTGCCCGAACCGCACCTATGCCATCCTCGAACGACGAGAATCTATCGGTGGGACCTGGGATCTTTTTCGATACCCAGGCATCCGTTCGGATTCTGACATGTACACACTGGGGTACTCATTTCGCCCTTGGAAACAACCCAAAGCTATCGCCGACGGGCCGGACATATTATCCTACGTTCAGGAAACCGCGCATGCATTCGGGATCACTGATCACATACATTTTAACCATCATGTGAAACGTGCGGAATGGTCAAGCAAATCCGCTCGTTGGACACTTGAAATAGAGGAAGGCAGCGGCCAACAAATGACCGCATTTACCTGCAAATTTCTCTTTATGTGCAGCGGCTATTACGATTACGACCAGGGGTACACGCCTAAGTTCAACGGTATAGACCGATTTCCGGGACAAGTCGTGCATCCACAGAAGTGGCCGGCTGGCCTCGATTATACCGGCCGACGTGTCGTGGTAATAGGTAGCGGAGCAACAGCCGTCACCCTGATCCCCGCCCTGGCCAAAACTGCCGCTCACGTAACAATGGTGCAACGGTCACCAACGTACATTGTTGCTCTGCCGTCGAGAGACCAAATGGCACACTTTCTCCGACGCTTTCTTCCGCACAGTTTCGTCTACAAACTTATACGATGGAGGAATGTCCTTTTCGGAATGTACTTTTATTGGTTCTGCAAGCGCTCACCGGAGAAGGCTAAGGCTTTTATCCTTCGAGGAGTGAAACGTGCGCTCGGCCCGGACTACGACGT
>CAZSWX010000199.1:0-4939 GCA_964610865.1 uncultured Enterobacteriaceae bacterium | reverse complement strand
CCATGGATTTTGGTTTAGTATTGGGTTACTGGGGCACTGACCCCGATATCAATCTGGATCTTACTGTTGAGGCAGAACGCCTTGGGTTCCACTCTGTTTGGACAGCTGAAGCCTATGGTACAGATGCCTTCACGCCACTGGCATGGATCGCCGCTCATACCAAGCAAATCAAATTAGGGACTGCCGTGGCACAGATCCCAGCACGAACTCCCGCGATGACGGCAATGACTGTGACAACACTTGATATGCTTTCAGAAGGCCGAGTGTTACTTGGGCTCGGTGTGTCTGGTCCCCAGGTTGTAGAAGGTTGGCACGGTGTTCCCTTTGGTAAACCAATAGCTAAAATGCGTGAATATATACAAATACTACAGGCCATGATTCAAAGAGAAAAACATGTAAGTTTTGAGGGAGAGTTTTTTCAGCTTCCCTATGTTGGTGAGGATTCAACAGGACTGGGACGCCCACTCAAGCTAATCCATCATCCTGTTCGAAACGAGATACCCATTTATCTCGGTGCGATGGGGCCAAAGAATGTTGCTCTTGCGGCTGAGGTTGCAGAAGGTTGGTTTCCGCATTTGCTCTCTCCCGACCATTTAGCCAGCCAATACAAGGGTTCGATTGAAGAGGGTTTTGCAAAAAAAGAGTCAAAGAATAGTTACGAAAACTTCGATATAATTGCCCAAGTTTATGTAACAACTGGTGATGATCTTCAGGCGTGCCGTCTGGCAGAGAAGCAACGGTTAGCCCTTATTTTGGGAGGGTATGGTGCTCGTACAAAAAACTTCTACGTCAATACCGTTAGTCGTTATGGGTATGGAAAAGCTTGTGACCAAATTCAGGAACTCTACCTAAAAGGCCAGAAGGAGGAGGCTGTTCAAGCGATTCCCAATGAATTAATCGACGATATTACTCTGGTTGGGTCGCGCGACAATATCAAAAAACAGCTCGTGCGTTGGGAAAAAGCGGGAATTAAGAGAATAGCCGCTTGGACCAACCAACCCGAGGCTCTCAAGATTCTTGCCGATTTGGCTGGGCCTGAAATGCAGTCACGTGCGGCCTTGGTGGCATCCTGATGGTTGGAAAAATAACGAAGTGTCTTGATAGCATATTCTTCAGCATTGCCGGACGACCTTGCGCCCGGCAGCAGCCTCGCCGTTGTATATATGCATTTGGCGAACTGGTTTGTGTCCTTTCCATTTTTTCTAGTATTTAGGAAAAATTCCATGAAAGCTCCTCTTGATAATGTCCGAGTTATTGATCTCACGCGAGTACTTTCAGGTCCGTTTTGCACTGCAATGTTGGCGGATATTGGTGCCGAAGTCATTAAGATAGAACATCCAGATGGGGGAGATGATGCGCGACATTTTGGTCCATTTAAACATGACCAAAGCCTGTATTTTGCACTGATTAATCGAAACAAAAAAAGTATATCACTTGACCTTAAAACAGGATCCGGCATTGAAAAGCTCAAGGAGCTTGTGGGCGGCGCCGATATATTGGTTGAGAATTTCCGTCCAGGCGTCACCAAGCGGCTTGGCGTTGATTACGAGACAATGCGCGAAATTAATCCTCGATTGATTTACCTCAGTATTTCGGGGTTTGGACAAGACGGGCCTCTTGCCGGTAAACCGGCCTTCGATACGGTTGTTCAGGCAATGTCTGGGATAATGGCTACTACCGGAACGGAGGCTTCTGGCCCGACCCGTGTAGGTGAATCCATTGCGGATATTATTACCGGGATATACGGTGCTTGGGCTCTTAGTACCGCTCTATATTCGCGAACTGTAAATAATGAAGGCTCGTATCTTGATCTGGCTATGTTTGATGCGCTCTTCGCATCTCAGATCACAAACTTGTCACAATTGATTGCAACCAATGCTGCTCCTAGCCGGGTCGGAAACCGACACCCTACCTCAGCACCATTTGATAGTTTTACCGCTTCTGATGGCCAGGTGATCATTGCAGCGGTTAGCAAAATAATGTTTGACCAACTGTGTATTTTGATGGGACAGCCTGACCTCAGCAACGATACCCGTTTTTCAACCGAAGCCTCGCGCATGCAATTCGAGCCGGAACTCAAGTCGATCATTGAGAAATGGACCAGTAAGCATTCCTGCGCGGACATAATTCGAATGTGTGGAGAGGTAGGAATTCCGGTTGGTCCAATATGGGATATTAAAGCGGCGGCGGATAGCGAGAACGCTCGCAATCGCAATCTTCTTTCCGAAATATCACACCCGGTTTTCGAAACGATGCAATATGTGATGCAACCTGTGCGTTTCGGCAACTACCGTCCATCAATCAAACCGGAACCGGAACTTGGTGCGAACAACCCGGAGATCCGAGACGGGATTGTACTTGAGCAAACAGACCTAAAAACCTGAAGCCAAATTTCAGGCGGCAATTTGGCGCCACTCGGTTAGAGCGGAGTTAGGATCAATTTGAAGGTTTGGCAATTATAGAGAAGGCTTCACTCTTCATAGATGAGTCAAATAATAGGTTAGTATTATTTTAGAAATTTAAATCTCAATTATCGGTTTCATATCGTCAGGCACCTCCAGCCCAAAATCGATTAGGTTCTGTATGTAGGTACCGTGTTTCTTGTTTGCGGTTAACGTCGTTTTGGTATTTCCCGCAATTACACCAGTACCGTCGGCCAGTCGGTTGTACATAGCAAACAAAGCACAGATCTCGACAATGTTCATCAATGCAGCTTCACTCCAACCGGCCAAATACAAAGCCTCCGCATCCGCATCAACCAACTTGCCAGGCTGTTCTGTAACCTTTTTAGAAAATTGAAGGGCGGCACGTATTTTATCGTCAATATCAGCACCTTCCAGATTTTCCACAATTTGATCGATTAGACCTTCCTCAACACCGAACATTTCGGCGATCGCCTTATGTCCCCTATAACAAAATGAACAAGCGTTGAGTCCGGAGACATACGCTGCAACCAATTCTCTTTCTTGATCTGTCAAAGGCCCCTCGACCAGCATGATTTCATCGGTCATTTTGAATAGGTAGACAGCCATGCGCGGCGAAGTCTTCATAACATCGTAGAGGTGAGGCGCTTCGCCTAAAGACTTTAGAAAACCCATGTTGGCAATCCTTCTACAAAATATAGTAATCTGTCCAATTGACAGAATTTTAAAAATCAATAATTGTATATACCGATTCCAGTCAAGCACTATTCCGTGCTTGTTACCGCAGTATCAACCGTTCATGGAAATATTCAATTTCACCCCCGGCAACAGCCCCCTTTTGATGAGTATTCCACATGGGGGCGAGTACATCCCCTGTGACATAGTAACCAAATTGACCGATGCCGGGCCACGTATCATTGATACTGATTGGTACTTGGACAAGCTTTACAATTTTGCGGGCGATCTTCACCTTAATGTACTAAAAGCAAACTACTCCCGCTATGTAGTCGATTTGAACCGTGCTCCTGATAATAAGTCACTTTACCCTGGACAAAACGTAACAGAACTGGTTCCAACATCGACCTTCGCCGAAGAACCACTTTATTTTGCGGAAACCAAACCTGATAAGGCAGAAATCGACCGACGTCTGAAAACTTATTGGCTCCCATATCACGATAAAATTACTGCGGCATTATCGGATATCAAAAAAGAGTACGGTTACGTCGTCCTATTCGACTGCCATTCGATCAAGTCCGTTGTGCCTCGCTTTTTCCAAGGTACATTGCCGGATTTTAATTTAGGCACCTCAAGCGGAGAAAGCTGTACCACCAGCCTGCGCGATACCCTTGCCACCACTCTATCAGAAGATACCGAGCATTCTCTTGCGGTTGACGGCCGGTTTAAAGGCGGTTACATCACCAGGCATTATGGCGACCCAGCGAACAATATTCATGCTTTCCAGCTTGAATTGTCTTTAGCCACATATATGAATGAAGAGCCAGCTATGTTTTGGAAAGAAGACTTGGCTGAAAAAGTTCGTCCAACCTTGAGAAGGATGCTAGAATCTGCGTTGAGTTGGAGGCCAAAGGGACACTGAGCATGATGCCAAATCCACCGCCCTCTGTTGCCGGAAAAAATGGTGTTAAACACCTTGCATTGAGTTTGGAGGAACATAAACGTTATAAGCGTCTTGCGGATCGAACGGCTAAGCTCAATCTCGTTGATCAACTTGACATTCCAGCTCGCGAAGGCCGTTCTTTTCAGGTATCTACAGGCTCTGTCCTGAGGATAACCTGCCATCAAGGACCCCAGGTTGGGGACATGATTGTGTTCAATTCTCAGAAGATGGAGGAACGATTTTGGAGTGCCAGAACTCGCGTAATTCACGGTGGGCACCTGTCTGAAGGGGACCGATTATGGAGTACACCGCCAAGTACCCGACCAATGATGACGATTATTGCAGACACCTTATCCAAGCGGCAAAATCCAAAAGGAACCAGACCGCATGATCTCTTATTCTGCCGATGTGATGCTCGCCACTACGAGATAAATTTTGGTGATGTAAATTTGCCTAACTGCCAAAGTAATTTAGCAGCGGCCATTGCGCCACATGGTTTAAACGAGGCCGATGTTCATGACCCCTTGAACCTATTTATGTCCACAGGAATAAACGAAGAAGGCAGACCCTATTATGTACCCTCGGTTTCTCAAAAAGGAGATTATGTAGAGTTGGTCACTGAAATTAATTGCTTGGTCGCAATTTCCGCCTGTCCCGGAGGGTCGAGCGGCGTGGTAAGCCACGGATTGAGGATTAGTGTGTTTAAGGAAACCTAAGTTCCAAAATGTATGCCCTCATTTCAAGATTAGGAAAGGAGAATTTCAGGCTTCAGATATAGCCCGTAGCCGCCTTGCGGAGAGGCATCATCCTTCTAGTCCCGAAAGGCTGATCTAATCTCTTAATTTTTATTCTTCTAGCACAGCAACCGGGCGAATGGGGCTTCCAGTCCCACCCCTTA
>CAZSWX010000198.1:0-4950 GCA_964610865.1 uncultured Enterobacteriaceae bacterium | reverse complement strand
AGGTTCCACAGCTCGTACGTCAAATTGACGCACTTCCGACGCTCCTGGATCTCATCGGGGCCCCTGTTCCTGGGTCAATCCATGGCACTAGCCTCAAACCGGCACTTGTAGACGAAACGCCCCTCGAACTAGAAGCATACCTAGAAGCCTTTCTCCGAGTTCGTTCAGACCCTCGAAATAGACGGGTAGGATGGCGAACAGCCGACTGGAAGTACGTTTTTGCTCCCGGCAACCCAAACGAACCGAGAGAACTATACCACCTGCCCCACGATCCAACAGAGCGAAACAATCTCATCCACGAGCGAACGGACATAGCCCAGGCATTGCAGAACCGGATTCACGCCATAGAGAATGGACCTTTAGCGGGAAGATCAGAGTATGCAATGTCTGCCCAGGAAAAGGCGGAAATAGAGAAGAGACTCGTCGACTTGGGGTATATGTGAGAACTACGACTTTTCTAAACTTTTTCGGCTTGACGGAGGGTAAGAGCGTCAAGGTCCTGTTCTCCAGACTTGGTACACAGGACGTGCAGGACATTGTTCTGTCGGAAACTGACCGCTGGAAAATCAAACTCGTAATCAAAGAAGATGTCGACAGAAATGTCGTACTTATGAAGAAAGGGGCACAGGAGGTAATCGTAAAACGCTCGCTGTGTTTCGGGTGGCGCAAGGCCCTTGCATGCCTTATACACGGTTCCCCTGCCGTTCGCTCCGGCCGAGCGGCAAAATTGTTGAGCACGCTAAATTTTTGCGTACCGAAGACGTTAGCTATTATTGAGAATCGGCGGAGGCTTTTCGGGCTAGAGAGCATTTACATTAGCGAGGCGTTGCCTCACTCGCCGCTCAACCAATACTGGGAGCGAAACATCCGCAAATCACCGCGAAGCAGACGAGATGCTTTTATAAAACAGCTGGCCAAGTTCGTTGCCTCATTGCATGCCGCGGGCGTACATTCCGGCGATCTGCGAGACGCCAACATCTTGGTAGAGCAGGTGACAGCCAACGGTTCTTGCGATTGGCTGTTTTATCTAGTCGACCTTGACAACATCACGAGACGTGCGCAAGTGACCACCCGCAGGCGGATAAAAAATTTGGTGCAACTCGATAGGACTCTCGGACGAAGGGCTAGCCAAAGCGGTAGACTCCTTTTCCTATACAAATACCTGAGTTCACATGAGTCCTCGCCTGATGACCGGGCTCTGTGGGTCAAGTGGATTCGGAAGACGCGAGACGCGAAGGACCGGGAGTACGCTCGTAGACGGAAAAAACACCGCGCCCTGATTTCCCGAGCCAGCGAGGCCCATCAAGCAAGAGCCCAAAAACTTCCCGGACCGGTACGTCGCGAAGCACTGTCCTGTTGCATCATATGCAAAGACGAGGAGGAAAACATAAAACGCTGTCTGGAAAGCGTTAAATGGTGCGACGAAATTGTTATCATCGATTCCTTCTCCAGCGATAAGACGATCCCTATTTGCCAAGAGTATCCCACGCGAATTATTCAGCGGACCTGGCCTGGATATGTTGAACAGAAGCGATTCGCTCTTTCTCAAGCGAAGAATAATTGGGTCCTCAACGTAGACGCAGACGAGGAAGTCACTCCGCTTTTGCGTAAGGAGATCGAATTTGTCTTACAACAGGATGACCCCGCAGTCGACGGTTACTACATACCGCGCCTGGTCCGGTATTTAGGCAAATGGTGGTGGCGCGGCTGGTACCCGGGGTATCGGTTAAGATTGTTTCGAAAGGACAAAGTGAATTGGGGCGGCATTAACCCGCATGAGAAGGTATTGCTCAGAGGAACGGCAGACCGTCTCCGGGGGAATCTCTACCACTACACTTACGATGACATTAGCGACCACCTCCAAACGATCAATGGGCTTACTGACGTTTCTTCCCGTGAACTATCGGCGAGTCAGCGACCCATTAAAGCTTCGGCCATGGTCTTCAGACCACTCTGGAGATTTTTCAGTTTCTATTTTGTCAGAGGATGCTTCCTAGACGGCATACCTGGCCTTTTTATCTCGGTAACTTCGGCATTTTACGTCTTTCTAAAGTATGCGAAATTGGCGGAGCAAACTTCCTTGATTACGCAAGGTTCTATTGAGAGCGCACCCAATGACACGCCCACTCCGAATTCTGCACGTCGACCCCGAACTTGATTGGGGCGGAGGCGAAGCGCAGGTTTTCGAACTCACGCGCTATCTGCACCGTATGGGACACTTTTCGCAAGTAGCTACCCCACCTAGAGGCCTGCTGGCCGCGCGAATGCGGCGAGAATCTCTTCCGTTCGAACCTTTGTCAATCAGAAATAATCTCGACGGACTGGCGGGTCTCCGCCTTCGAAAAATGGCCAAGGCCGGTCGCTACGACTTGATCCACTTCCATACCTCCAGAGCACACGCTCTTTGCCCCTGGTTGTATAAATTACCACTCGCACGGTTGGTCACGAAAAGGATGGACTACGCACTACGCCGAAATCGGATCACCACCGCCCTGTACATTAAGAGCGTTGACGTGGTTATAGCAATTTCTCCCGCCGTCCGAGCAACACTACTTACCGCCGGAGTGCCAGAGCAATCGGTTAAATTAATTCCGAGCGGAATAAATACAAGTTTGTTTGCGCCCAACGTTGAAGCGCGGAGGCGCATCAGAACAAAGCACGGTATAAGACCAGGGACTACTGTCGTCTTGTCAGTGGGCGGATTGGTCGAACGCAAGTCCCACACAACGTTGATAGATACTGCCGCAAGAGTAGCTTCCTCGCTAACGTTTCAGAAAAGCACAATAGACACTACCGACCTACCGCATTATATCGTTTGTGGACAAGGACCCCTCGAAAACGAACTAAAAGCCCAAGTCGACGGTCTTGGCTTAACAACCTTCTTCCATTTCGCCGGTTTCTGTCCGGATATACCCTCATATCTAGCGGCGGCCGACATTTTTGTGCAGGTACCGCTATTCGAAGGTTTGGGAGTAAGCGTCATCGAGGCATTGGCCGCAGGACTACCGGTCGCTTGCAGTCGTGTGGGCGGGATTCCGGAGCTAGTTATACACGAGCAAACTGGGTTGCTTGTACCTCCTCAAGACTCGGCTTCCCTGGAAACTGCTCTAATTAGGTTTCTAAACAACCCCGCGTGGGCAAAAAACGTCGGGACTGTAGGTCAGAAACTGGTTCGAGAGAAGTTTGGCATAGAAAGAACTGTCCGGGCCAACGAATCTCTGTACTACGAATTAACCCAAAAACCCTCCAACAAACACTACTCATGACAAACTTCGATACTACCCCCGATACCGCCCGCCGCACTGTACCTAGTTCTAATGATGCAATATTGGGCAGGTTTCCAGGAATAAAAATTCTTGTGATAGGCGACTTCATGCTTGACCGCTTTGTGTGGGGACACGTCGACCGTATTTCTCCTGAGGCACCAGTGCCCGTGGTCCGCGTCTCTAGAGAGAGCCTGAAACCGGGAGGCGCAGGTAATGTGGCAAATAATATACGATCTTTGGGCGGAGAAGTTACCTGCGCAGGCCTGATCGGGGATGACGAAGCAGCATCGTATCTAAAAAAGAGCTTTAAGAACGCGGGCATACAAACCGGTGGACTAGTCACAGACCCCAGCTATGAAACGATAACAAATACTCGCATCATAGCTCATAATCAACAAGTCGTCAGATTAGATATTGAGCCCACCAATCCCATTTCGCCAAGAACGCGGGAGCGTATACAAAGGTACGTCAAACACCAAATACACAGGTTCGATGTCTGTATAGTATCCGATTACGGAAAGGGTGTAGTCGATTCAAATATTCTTGCGTTCCTCGCCGCAAACAAGCTCCGCAAGAATTTTGTTTATGTAATAGACCCAAAGCGCGAGAATTTCGCACACTACAAAGGAGCTAGTCTCATAAAGCCAAACCAAAGTGAGGCCAGCGAGGCCCTGCACACGACCATTAGCAACCAGATGGACATCGAAGACGCGGGACCGCTCCTTCTTCAAATGTGGGATGCGGAAGCGGTGTTAATTTCACGCGGGGAAGAAGGGATGAGTTTATTCAGACCAAACCTACATGCTTCCCATTTTCGCACTGCTGGTCAGGAAATCTTCGACGTGACAGGCGCAGGAGATACCGTTATTGCAATGTGCGCTCTTTGCCTCGGTGCCGGGGCTACGCCAGCCGTTGCTACTCTCCTCGCTAACCGCGCAGCTGCAATTGCCGTAAGCAAGGTCGGCACGGCGACAGTCACAAGGGCCGAAGTAAAAAGGGCCTTGAAGCGAGACAAATTATGAAAAGTATGACAGGCTTTGGTTCGGGAACATGCGCGCTTGGCAAGCACTTGGTAACAGTCGAGATCTTCGCGGTCAATCATCGTTATTTAGAGGTCAAGATGCAAGTGCCTCGGGGACTGCGTCCCCTCGAATCCGAACTACGCGCCCTCGTCCAGTCTGACATACACCGGGGTCGTCTCGACGTGACTTTTTTCTTACCGCCCTCAACCGACACTAGCTACACCGTTATCCCAAACGTTGCACTTGCTCACGCTTACCGGGATGCTGCACTCGCACTTCTCTCCTCTCTTGGCCTCAATGACTCACTCAATAACAGCTTTTTCACCTCCCGCACTGACCTTTTCGATGTGAGTTCCCGACGGGAGGCACTCTCTGCGGCGGAAGTCAAATCAGCCAAGCAAGCGCTGCGTCGTGCAATCAAGGCCCTGCAGCAGGAACGTTCACGGGAAGGCCGGTTTCTCCAGCGTGATCTGAGACAACGCATCGCCAACCTAAAAACACTACGTAAATCTATATCAACACGCACACGGCTTACTCAGAAGAACTCCCGTCAAAAACTCCTCACAAAGGTAACCTCGCTCCTTCCGGATATGCGGACCGAAGTCGACCGGGTAATAAGAGACGTTGCAATACTCGTACAAAAAAGCGATATAACTGAGGAG
>CAZSWX010000197.1:0-4951 GCA_964610865.1 uncultured Enterobacteriaceae bacterium | reverse complement strand
CGAATCTCGCTCCATTCCCCATCGAGCCCCAGCTCCAACCGGACTTCATTCTCCCCAACAGGCACAAGAAGTCCTCGCCGTCTTAGCTCTTCAATTGTAAACCCAAGTTCCCCTTCTCCGACAACAGGGCACAACTTCGTTGTGTCCACGTTCTTCGGCGTTAATCGGCTAGCAACACCGTATGCCGCCAAGAAACCAATTGCTGTCCTTAGGCCCCGCGTCTCTAGTGCGCCAAGCAAAAGTCCAGCCAGCGTATCACGTGTTGCAACTCTCATACCGCAAGGTCGACAATGGTCGTCCCGGAACCACCTTCTGCGACCGGAGCTTCGTGAAACCCGTCACAATATGCTGAGTGACTAAGGTATTCCCGTATCGCTTTTCTCAGAACTCCCGAACCTACTCCATGCAGAACGCGAATAGTCTTATGATTGCTAAGTACGGCTTGATCTAGAAACGCTTCCAGCCGGGGTAGGGCCTGCGCCACCCGGCACCCAAGAAGATTAATATCGCGTACACCCAGACCCTGAGGCTTGTTCATAACCTGAACCTCGGGCCATTTCGTCCCCTGTTGGTTGGTCCCGAGCGGCCTGACGTCGTCCTTTGACACTTCGAACGTAATTCCACCCCTGCGTATTCGGGCTCGGCCCCCCCTAATTTCCTCCAACTTTCCTCGGATATTGGTATCCAGCAACTTCACATCAGCCCCCAAAACTAATGGTAAGACCCTACCACGTGGTTTTGGGCCGAAACGCTCTTCTTTTTGTCTTAGCTTGGATCTTTCATTACGGCCAAAGTTGGTAACCTGTTTTGCAACTCTACGGAACGAGTCGACATGTGCTCCCTCCAGCGACCGCAACCGTTCTACCTCCTTACGGCCTTCTTCTTGGACTTGTTTTATCAACGCTTTTGCCTCTTGTATTTCTCTTTGCCATGCGTCTCGAAGCTGTGCGTTCTCTTTTGCCGTGGTCTCCTCCAAACGTTTGCGGGTCGAAACCAGGGCAGCCCTTTCCTCCTGCGACTTCTTTTGTTCCTTTAGGAGTGCCGCAGCGCGTTCCTCGAGTCCGGTTAGGGCGCGAGACAACATTTGCGTACCACTTGACATTGAGTTCTCAGCATAATCACATATTGATTTGTGTAGACCTAGCCGTCTAGCGCTCGCAAGACCCAGACTCTGGCCCGGACTTTCATAATTCAGTTTATAATTTGGTTGGAGGGTATCGGCGTCGAACGACACTGATGCGATCCGGTAATCGTTATCCTCCAATGCGAAAATTTTGATATCCATCAGGTGCGTAGACGCAAAAACGGACACCTCACCCGCCTTGAGGAAAAACAGGAGAGCCTTGGCTAATGCCGCACTCTCAGCCGGGTCCGTGCCGCCACCTGGTTCATCGAGGAGGACTAGAGCTGGCTCACGAAACTGCGACACGATCTCTTTCACGTTGACCACGTGGGCTGAAAACGTAGACAGATTCTTCTCAAGGGATTGGGCATCTCCGATATCCACCATCACCGATCCGAAAATTGGCAACTCATTGTCCTCTGCACATGGAATCAGAAACCCAGTCTGTGCCATAAGCGAAACGAGCCCCATCGTCTTCATCGCCGCCGTCTTTCCCCCGGCGTTAGGGCCTGTGATAACTAACCCACGTTTGTCGCGCGGCAGAATCAAATCAATTGGAACGACTTCCTTCCTTTGAGCTACTAACAACGGATGCTTCAAAGACTTGAGGCTAATATTAGAGCCAAACTGTGGCCTAGTTTTTCCATACATGCGAGCGAACACTACCTTCGCATGCAACACATCAATCGTCGTCAGCGTCGCAAATGCTTTTTTCAAAGGGTCCAGGTTTTCCCGCACCAGGGCCGTCAGAAACAATAAGATACGCTGTTCCTCAGCCCTCACGTCCTTACCCGCTAACAATAGTCGATTATTTAACTCTACAGCGAATAGTGGTTCTATAAAGAGTGTTCCCCCGGTTCCTGATCGGTCTTGGACAACCCCCTCCATACGCCCCCGAAAATTGGGTCGTACCGGGATTACAAAACGATCATTACGAACCGTTACGAACTGGTCACTGACAACATCCTTCAGGTCCTCGGAACGGAGAGTTGATTCCAACCGTTGTTGAATCTCACCTTTCAAACCCTTCATCGATTTTCGCGCCGACTGAAGTTTTTCCGACGCATTATCCTTTATTTCTCCTGCTGGTGTTAAGCATCGCGAAAGCGATTCTTCGAGCTGAGAAAGTATCGGCAGCGACGTGACGAACTTTGACAGCTGGCCATAATGCGAAGCGTATTTACGAAGGAATTGTGCCATCATCCGTGCCGACCTACCCACTTCTAATAAGTCTCGGAGTGCGCTTCCGTCTAATACTGACTCCCGTCGAAGCACTTTTTCTATTATAATACGGACGTCAGCGAAAGCTTCGATCGGAAGACCAGGGTGTTCCTCAAGCAGACGAAAGCATTCCCACGTACAAACGCTGTTTTCCTGGACAGCTGACTCAACAAAATCAGGTTTGAGAGCCAAACAGGCCTCTTTCCCCGAATCTGACAACGCCCCTTTAGCAAGCAGCATCAACAACTTGTCAAATTCTAGTGCTTCAAGATCGCGGTTGCGCATATTTAGAGCTACACACAGGGTGACACAGTTTCGATTGGCATTTCGATTTCTTCTTTTTTACATAACGACCAGAAAGTTCAAGGCGGCAAGGTTCGACGTTCAAGCCCGCCACCACCGGACTTCAACCAAATCTTGCTCGCTTAACCACAGCGGCTTGCAGACGCATCGTGCCTGTGGTAACGATTCACAGGCTCAGCCTAGGAGGTATCTGATGAGTACGTCTAACGAACAACTGGTGACCGACTTTTGCAACACCTTAACAGAGGCAAATGTCAACAAGGTGGTGTCTTTTCTCGCCGACGATGTTTTTTATCACAACATACCTTGGGCCCCCGTTACAGGTCACTCCGGCGTTCACGAGGTGCTGGACCCCTTCATAAATGCGGGGCTGCTACAAAAGATGGAGATACGAAATACTGCCTCATCCGGTGACGTGGTCACGAACGAGCGCATGGAGACATGGGTAAAAAGTGACACGCAGGTTCTGCTGCCCGTGCTTGGTATATTCACTATTGGCAGCGGGAAAATCACCAAATGGTGTGACTACTTTGACAGTGCAACCCTGGCACCTTTGATTCAGGCGATGAAGAGCAGCCGCTAATAGGACGTTCAAAGTTGTGGACAGCTCACGGTGTGAACGAAACCTTCACTGCATTGGAACTTTTCTTATTGGCCGCATCGGTCAGTGCCTGGCGGTACTGCTCCAGCGGGTATTTCCTTGGTCGAATTGGCCGAAGATTGGCCTTCCGCTCTTTCAATAGCTCGACGGCACGGACGAAAGTATCCTGCCGTCTACCCTGGAATGTTTCGGTTCCGTAAGTCAGGCTACCAACGATAGACACCTCTTTCATCCAGGTAGGCGTCCAATCCACACCCTCGGGCATGGCAGCTAAGCCCAGTACTATGACGCGGCCCTTTCCTCGCGCCATGCGTAAGGCCTGGTTCAACGTGACCGAGTTTGTAATAGTATCGAAAACTAATCTGACTCCACCCGCCAAAACGGCACCGCCCGAGGTCAACTGGTAAACTTTGCTCTCAGCTAATTGGGCAATTCGTTGCATCACATTGTCTTCTTCGGCACATACAATATGATCCGCGCCGAGGTCACGCGCCAGATCGGCCTGAAAAGAGTACTTAGCGACGCAAGCCACAACGCAGGATGGTTCCACCGCCTTGAGAGCCGCGACGTTCATTAAACCGATAGTTCCCGCACCCAATACCACTACAAGCTCGTTGCGCCGAGGACGATTATTTAGGACCGCGCGAAGACAGACCGCAAACGGTTCTATCAAGGAAGCCTCATCGTCACCGATACTATCCGGTAGAGGTGTTAACCGGCGGCTATGTGCCACAAAGTATTCGCTCCAGCCTCCACCCGTGTCGGGACAAATGCCAATCAACAGACCGGGCCGTAGCAGGCCTTCGGCGATATGCTCACAGATCCCTGGATTGCCCTTTCTACATTGCTCGCACATTTTACGTATGGCTCGCTCACGGCATCCTAGCGTCGGATCGATAGTAACGCGTTGTCCGATGTTCAATCCTTTCACCGCTTTTCCGACCGCCTCGATCTCTCCAAACAATTCATGGCCAGGAGTCATAGGAAGCTCAAAGTATGGTTCAGCCGCTTGCATTGGTTTCCATCGAAGAAATCCGAGGTCGCTGCCACAGATTCCCGATATTCTGTTTTTAACGACAACCCAGTTATCGTTAGGAAGGTCCGGAACCGGGACGTCCAAAAGACTAAGATTGTTAAGACCGGGGAGAAAATCCGGGGCCGGAGGAAGATTGGCCGTTACTTTCGAAGAAAATACGAGTGCCTTCATATCCTATCGCGAGCCCCTCTCACATGTTCCGAAATTTCTTCAGTAGTACGGACCCGACCGAAGGCGTAGCTGAACGCTTGTAACGCCGCCTCGTGAAGGTCGGAACTGAAGGCCGTGCAAGCGTCCCCAACTATCGTCACTTCAAATCCGCGGTCGGCCGCGTCTCTCGCTGTCGTCTCAACGCATACGTCAGTCGTAACACCGCAAACCAATAGAGACGTTATGCCCATATTACGGAGAGTCTGGTCAAGCATCGTTGAGTTCAGGGTACCGCTAGACGTCTTATTAATCACAAGCTCACCCTTAAACGGGGCTACTCGCTCGTCAATTTGCCAACTCGGATCTTCAACGCCTGGAAACATCCGCTCTCCTATTGTATCCAGGCTTAAGCGGTCGAGTGCTTTCCACATTCCATTCAGGTCTTTCCCATCTCTCGTCAGCGTACCTATTGCCGTATAGATCACTGGAACCTGTTTTGCCCTGCAGCAGTCCAACA
>CAZSWX010000196.1:0-4999 GCA_964610865.1 uncultured Enterobacteriaceae bacterium | reverse complement strand
GCCAGTACGAGCAGCGGCGATATGTTAAAGCAATTCAGACATTGGATGCGTTTCTGAAGGCGAGGGGCGTTAAGAACAAGCACGCATCGGATGCACGGTATTTCCAGTTTAAATCCGCAGAGTCGCTTTACGCTGGATCTCCCAATAGCAACAATGATGCGCTTTATATTGCAAAGATTTCCGATTTTACACGTGATTACCCGAGACATCGTTTTGTTTACGAGGCCCATTTTCGCCTCGGAGAATATTTTCAAGAAAAAGGTGAGTACTTGAAAGCGGTGAAGGCATACAAAAAAGTGCGCAGAGCACCGGCGTATCAAGTACGTGCAGACTTTGCCACGGTGCAATCGTATTTCGAAGTATTACACGCGGTCGAAGATGGAGACCCTAGTGTGCTGTTGGATGAAGCGGAGGTCCGGGAGCGCATCAGCGAGAGTTTAGATTCTTATTGGACGAGCAGCGAAAAGCTTACTCTCAACAGCCCGCGGCTTAGTAAGCGCGCTCCATATAATGAATATCCTGCTAAGGCGACCGTTATGCAGGTGGTGTATCTTGGGCACGAGATGGACACAAATGCTGAAAAGATTGTTTCCTTGCTGACGGGATTTGAGAAAAAGTTTCCGCAACATGTCGAGGCTTTCGAAACCGTTGCACGGACACGAATCATTGCACTGCAGAAAATGGGTTTCTATACGCAACTTGAGGAGAGCGTCAATGATATCTATGCCCGTTACGAACCTGAAAAAGAAGCGGAATTGCTATCTGACTTGTCAGAGGTATTAGAAAAAGACATTCGAAAGCTTCGTAAACGAAACGATAGAGAAAAGGAAATGGTCGCGAAGCGCATTTTGGCCAGACTGCAAGAGGAGTGGCTTCGGAATGGCGGCGAATTCGAAGAAGATCAATCCCCAGATCGTTTTCGCTACGATCTGGCACAATTATATTTGGATACGAAACAGTACGAAAAGGCCGAGCCGATTTATAGAGAGCTTGAAAGCAAACAGGGCGCATATTCAATTGTCTCTACGGTTGGTTTAGCACGGATCTCTGAGGTCCAAGGCAATGAACAGAGTGCGCTATCTCTCTGGGAGACTATGGTGAAAGCAACTCAAGTGGGTGATGTACTGTGGTTCCGAGGAACTTTTGAAGTCGCTCGATTAAATGAGAGCCTAGGTAATTCGGAACAAGCGTGTAAAACGGTGAACGGGGCACAGAGGATGTTGAAGCGCTTGGGGGACGAACGGCTCAAAACAAAGATACAACAGTTTGCCACCCAAACCTGTGGCGCGTAATTTACCGGGCGTGGTCGATCACATAGAAAATGTCGCGACCCGTTCGACTCGTTGGCTCAGACAAGGGTGGGACAAAAGACGAGCTCGTGACGCTTACCCGTAGAGTACCGCCCAGCTCTTGAACGGGTTGACCAAAATTCAGCAGGTACACTGGTAGCCTATGCGTGATAGGAAAAGTTCGCAAAATTTACGAGCTGCTTTTCATTGGGGAGTCTATGCGCCGGAGGTCGTGAACGGGCGGCTGATCGGATTACGTTCGATTCCACAGGATTCTGACCCCTCGCCCCTTGGAAATGCTTATGTTGAATCGTTAACTGACGGTTTGCGTATTACGCAGCCAATGGTTCGTGAGGGCTGGCTTGAGAATGGGCCTGGCGCGAGTGGTCGTGGCCGCGACGCCTTTGTCGCGTTGGACTGGGACAAAGCACTTGACATGGTCGCGAAAGAACTAGGCCGTGTCAAGTCCGCCCATGGTAATCAGGCGATTTACGGGGGATCTTATGGCTGGGGAAGTGCAGGCGCATTTCATGCGCCTGCGGCGCAACTGCATCGGTTCTTAAATTTGTTTGGTGGTTTTGTCAGGTCAGTCAACACGTACAGCCATGCGGCGGCTGACGTGGTCATGCCCTATGTAGCGGGGAATTTTTTTCGTTTGCTAGTTGAGCAACACAGCTGGGAGTCCATTGCGCGGCATTCTGAGCTAGTTGTGGCATTCGGAGGCCTGCCTATCAAAAATGCTCAGGTCGGATTCGGTGGGGTCAACCGGCACACAACACTGGCTGGTATGGATACCTGCCGTAGGTTGGGGGTAGCGTTCGTTAATATTGGTCCACTGAAAACGGATGCACTGGATTCACTGGACGCTGAATGGATGGCGCCTCGTCCAAATACTGACGTCGCTCTCATGCTGGGCTTGGCCCATACGTTAGTCTCGGAAGGGCTGTCTGACACGAACTTTCTGGCTAAGTACTGTGTCGGCTACGCTGAATTTCACCGTTACCTAATGGGTCAGAGCGACGGGTGCGTGAAAAATTGTGCCTGGGCAGAATCAATTACCGGCATCGATCGATCCAGCATTGTGGCTCTGGCTCGACGCATGGCTAGCAAACGGACATTGATCACCACCTCGTGGTCCCTGCAACGGGCTGATCACGGTGAGCAAGCGTACCGGATGGCTATCACACTCGCAGCTATGTTAGGGCAAATAGGCTTGCCCGGGGGCGGGTTTGGTTATGGTTACTCATCTGTTGCGAGTGTCGGGAAGGCAACCGTTCGGGTCCCGTGGGCCAATTTAGACCGTTGCACAAATGCCATTACGGACGCGATCCCGGTTTCGCGTATTTCAGACTTGCTCCTGCATCCTGGAGAGAATTTTCAGTACAACGGAAAAAAATCGCGGTACCCACACATCCGTTTGGTGTATTGGGCGGGCGGGAACGTGTTTCACCATCACCAAGACCTGAACCGCCTCATTACTGCTTGGGAGAAACCTGAGACGATTATCGTGCACGAGCCATGGTGGAATCCAATGGCTAAGTACGCGGACATTGTTTTCCCGGCAACGACGCCACTTGAGCGCAACGATATCGTCTGCACGCCGCGCGACGGGTTCATCGCTGCGAACAAGCAGGCCGTGCAACCGGTGGGTGGTGCTCGCAACGATCACGATATATTTACGGGACTTGCGGACAGGTTAGGTTACCGGGACGGTTTTACGGAGGGCAGGAGTGAACACGAGTGGCTAGATTATCTTTATAACACGGCACGGGGACGGGCTAATCAAATGGGGATCGACTTGCCAGAATTTGAGGACTTTTGGCAAAGCGGTTCTTTTGAGATGCCGCCCGCCGTTGACCCGCCACACTTTTTAGCTGCGTTTCGGGCGGACCCGGCGGAACACCCGTTGGATACCGCATCGGGCAAAATAGAAATAGCATCGGAGAAGATTGCATCGTACCAATATTACGATTGTCCTAGTCATCCAAGTTGGCTAGAGCCAGCTGAATGGTTGGGTAGCGACAAGACGGCGCAATACCCGCTGCACTTGATTACCAATCAGCCGGCAAGTCGGTTGCACAGCCAACTTGATCAGGGAGTTATTAGCAGTGCATCGAAGGTGAACGGCCGCGAGCCCATTTTAATGCACCCAGAAGACGCGGTGGCACGTGGTGTCAGTGCGGGTGATATTGTCCGAGTGTTCAATGAAAGGGGGCAGTGTCTCGCTGGAGCCATAATTACCACAGATATTCGGGCCAGCGTCGTTCAGATAGCCACTGGAGCTTGGTATGACCCATTGGAACCCGGTGTGGCGGGCACTTTGGAGAAGCATGGAAATCCGAATGTGTTGACGCTGGACAAGGGCACGTCTCAGTTGGCTCAGGGGCCCAGCGCAAACACCGCGCTTGTGGAAGTTGAGCGGTATGCGGGGAAGCCTCCAAAGTTGACCGCCTTTGTCAAACCAGAAATTCGTTGCGATGACACGTGATTGCTTCCGGAGTCCATGGAGAGTTTTACCCGGAACAGAAGACCTATTTTTTTATCCTATCCGAAGTAGAAACAATACTAAACTAAGAGATTAGGTCAAAAGTCTATACTAAAACCCTCGTTTGCACTCGTTCCCTCCTCAAGCAATGATCCCCGCGCGCCTGTGTATGCCCCTGCCGGAAAAGCGAGAAAGCCTTTTGCGCTCTGTTGTGGTCCGACAGTCTGATCTTTGAGAATCGGTTTTGGCGACCCGTCATCTGGTTCTAGAGGCCGTGTTCTACCGCCCGATTCGTTACGCAGGGTGACTTTGTTGACTTTTAGGATATAGGACCGGTTTGTCGGATTGTGGATCTCGACTTGCACGACGAATGTCTTCTCGTTTTGGGGTCGTTCCCAGACGGCTTCCGCGGTGCGTCGCATAGTAGAGGAGCCGCGGCGTCGCGGCGAACTAAGGATAGCCTGGTTCAGCGGTCTAACGAAAACCTCTACATGATTTTGGGCGAGTCCAGTGGAGGGCGAGGCTATTATTGCAGTCAATACGACAGAAAAGAACAATGAGAGCGTGTGTAATTTCATCATGGATTCTCTTCCCAGTAGTCCAATTAGAAGGTGTCCCCTGTTCCCCTTTGTACGCTGCGCCAACAATTTTGACAAGAAAAGAGTATTTTGACCCGCCGCCTTAGGGGCAAATCCGTGAGGGCGGGGAAGCCCACGTTTACGATGGCTTTAAGGGGTCTTTTGGTGTCAGGCGCCATGAAGGGCCTTTTAGGGGAGACCCTTCCCCCACGACCGGAAGTCCGTTACATATACCGCGGTATGCCAACACCGTTAGAGTCCCACGGAATCATGTTCTTCATCGGCCAGGGCGGCTACCTTATGTACGTTATCATAGCCCTTTCCGTAGTTGCACTAACTATAGTGCTCGCGAAGTTTTGGGGCTTAGCACGGTACAGGGCCGAGCTACAACGCTTGACCGAGCGGCTTCAACGTTTCGCATATGATTTGCCGAAGGAACAGTTTGGCAAGAACGAGCAAGTGGAGGCCGCCATCGGGTTCTGTCGAGAACATGAATCGGCTCTTGGCCGATTATTTGAGGCGGCTTTGTTATACCGGTCGGAACCGCGAACTGAGATCACTCGGCGTCTCGAACGACACGGTGCCGAAACGGTAGTTAGCCTAGAAACATACATGACTGCCCTAGCGAGTGTGGTTGGTGTTGCTCC
>CAZSWX010000195.1:0-5019 GCA_964610865.1 uncultured Enterobacteriaceae bacterium | reverse complement strand
CCAATTTCACAACCGCTATCTACAAAATTAATCCCGCCAAGATTCCGAGAATAAACGATGGTTGACGCCCGTTGCTTACCGATTTGACTAGAATCGACAAGTGGCCTATGCCTATTGGTCTGATGAGCAAGAATGGCGAAGGAGCTACAGATAACCCCGCATACAAACTACCGAATCTGTTCGATCTGCGTGCTCGTGTCGCTATTATAACTGGCGGTGCCGGGCTCTTAGGCCAACGTCATTGCGAGGCCCTGGCGGAGGCTGGGGCAAATATAATCGTTGCAGATATTCGCGCGGATGAAGCCCACAATGTCGCTGCCCGCATAGGCCACGAATACGCCGTATCTGCGGTTGGTATCGGCGTGGACATTTGCGATAACGGCTCGGTGGGTGAAATGACGAGACAAGTTGATAAAAAGTTCGGCCGCATTGATATTCTAGTGAACAACGCCGGTATGACTGTAAAGGGAGGCACGGACAAAGCAGAACAATATTTCCAAGCCTTTGAGAATTATCCAGAAATGTTATGGCAACGGGCTCTTTCGGTGGGTCTCACAGGCACCTTCCTTTGTTCCCAAAACGTTGGCCGTATAATGCTACGGCAGGGACACGGAGTAATCGTAAATATTTCTTCAACGTATGGACTGGTTGGCCCTGATCAAAGAATTTATGACGATACCGTCAACCCCTACGATTCCGAATCCAGTATCAATACGCCCGCGTCCTACTCAGTCGTCAAAGCCGGTATACTCGGATTAACTCGGTATCTTGCCACGTATTGGCGAGGCAAAGAAATTCGTGTCAATTCGCTATCACCCGGAGGCGTGTACGATGGTCACGACGAATCCTTCGTCAGAAACTATTCCGCGAGGGTCGTGCTCGGCCGAATGGCTAGAAAGGACGAGTATAAAGGAGCCCTGCTTTTCCTCGCATCAGACGCTTCCTCCTATATGACCGGATCGAATCTCGTGGTTGACGGGGGTTGGACGGCGTGGTGACGGACAACGACAAAGCCGATAAAGTGCTCCTAAGCCGCCTAGCCCAACACGACCAAACCTTGGTCATGAAACAGGGGTGTACTTCTTGCGGTTCCTATCGTTCCGCACGCCTCGCCGATCGTCTTCGGGACGGTCGGAAACTGTCGGTTGTAGCGTGCATCGATTGCGGCCTAGGCCATATAGAGCCCTTGCCACGAGACGTGGAAACTTATTATGAGGAAACCTACCGGACGGAAACTGGTGCAGATATCCAGAAAGTCCGTGAAAGGGACACACCAGACGTACAAAGGAGGTGCGTCTGGCTCAAAGAGCAGATCCGTACCGACGCCCGTGTTCTCGACGTCGGCTGTGGTTCCGGCGCATTTTTGATTGCACTCGACAGTTTTTTAAGCGTAAGGGCCGAGGGAGTAGAGATTGACAGGCGTTTTCGCGAACGCCTGAGGCAGGAGCGGTTTGTAGTATACACTGCTTTGACGGAAGCACCTCAACAGCAATACGACGTGATCCTCTTGTCTCACGTACTTGAGCACGTAGAAACGCCCGTCAAATTTCTTCGGGTGATCCGCAATCTCCTCACAAAAGAAGGACTCTTATATATTGAAGTGCCATGTTTAACCGATCCGTTATTATGGGCATATAAAATCCCGGCATTCTGGGACTTCTACTGGCAATACCCGCACATATGGTACTTCGCTCCGCTCGCCTTGCACCGCCTACTGAACATTTCCGGATATACCGTAACCCATGCACGAGGGTTTCAACGCTATGGATTGTCGAATCATCTCCAGTGGCTGAGCGAAGGAGCCCCTGGGCCCGGCGAAAATTTTGCGCAATACACGTCGGAGGCGCACGATCTTGACTATAGGAAACGGCTTGTAGGCAGTGGTTATTATGACACACTTTGGTTACAATGCCGCGTGAGTTCGTAGCGAGGTGGCGGAAGAATGCAGCCAGTCAAAATCGGCAATAGGTCTATAGGCCCGGGATTCCCGACGTGGTTTGTGGCGGAAATCGGAATAAATCATAACGGTGATATTCGGGTCGCGAAAGAATTGATAGATATTGCCTCCGCGGCCGGTTGCGACGCAGTGAAGTTTCAGAAACGCACACCAGAGATTTGCGTCCCTTCCAACCAACAACAACAGATGCGCGAAACACCCTGGGGTTACATTACATACCTGGAATATCGGAATCGGGTAGAGCTCGGCGAGAATGAGTATACCTCTATTGCTCACCATTCCACGAGAAACGGTATTTGCTGGTTGGGTTCTTGTTGGGACAAGCCATCCGTCGATTTTTTGGAGCGTTTCGAACCTCCCTGCTACAAAATCCCGTCAGCATGCCTGACAGACGACGATTTGCTACGTCACATAAGGCGCACTCGGAAGCCGATAATACTCTCCACCGGTATGAGCACATTGGCTCAGATCGATCATGCGGTAGACGTTCTAGGCCCGGAAGATCTCATAGTCCTACACTGTACGAGCACCTATCCAGCCGAATCACACGAACTGAACCTCCGGGTCATCCCGACTTTTCAGCAGCGTTATGACGTCCCCGTAGGTTATTCTGGCCACGAGAGTTTCGTCTACACATCTCTAGCGGCAGTGGCGCTCGGCGCGTGTGTGATAGAGCGCCACATCACCCTAAGTCGCTCGATGTGGGGCAGTGACCACGCGGCCTCACTAGAACCCAACGGCCTCACGAAGCTTGTCAAATATATACGTGCTACTGAATCATCCCTCGGAGACGGGAAGAAGATCTTATATGATAGTGAAAAACCGATCATGAAAAAGCTCCGAAGACAATTCAAAGAATCAACGGGCACGCCACCCCCTAAAATTGACAAAACTCATTGACCTAAGATTTAAAATTTCACCGACTTTATCCTGTTGGCGCACGGACGGAGTTACTACATAATGACATTGTCACATGGTCGTTATTCGCTAGGAGGCTCACCGCAACAACTAATTCAACAGCGTTCCCCAAATTTTCTTTTCTATTCCCTGGACCAAGCCAGAATTCATTACCAACTGGTAAAACACTATAATCTCGACAGTCTAGAGTGGATTTTCGGCCCGGGCATAAAAAAATCTGACCCCCTACTAAATCCCCGTGGAAGGACGCGCATAAGAGCTTTAATCAAGGAATTTGATGTCTCCGTCTCATCCGTACGAGCGGACTGCCTCACTATATCTCATCGCCTCGTTACGGCGCGAGAACGTACTGATTATCAGAAGGTACTGACGGACCTCATCGGTCAAGCTCGCTCGATTGGAGCCGACACGATCATTGTCCCTCTGGCAAACGCGCCGCATCGATCCCTAACCGAGATGTCGTCGTTCCTCTCTAGTTTACTGCAAGTGCCTCTCGCGGTCGCGCGCTCTGTAGAAGTCGCCGTTGCCATCGAAGCCGATATGCCAGCCAGGGATTTCGTCACGCTGACCCAGACTATCGGCCACGAGTCTTTTAGGATTTGCTATAACGTGGCACTCGCGATGAGAAACCAATGGAACATCAAACAGGATCTTCAATCATTAGGCCAGCATCTGGCTGCTATCCGAGTCGGCCCATTCTCTACCGATTTTGGGGGCAGCTCCGACGATGTTCCCCGGCTTCCCCCATCTCATTTTTGGGAGACATTGGATGAAATTAGCTTTAAAAAAACCGTCTATTTCGCGCTAGCGGAGGCAAGCACATCAACTAAAGAATTGTCCGCGGAGTTTGACCTCCGCGGACAAATTGAAACACTGCGCAGTAAGGCCCATGGCGATTCCTAGGAAGACGGCCGCAATAACGGCCATGATGGTCGGCCTCGGTAGCATAGGTCAGAGGCACGTCAGAAACTTGCGTATGCTTGTGGGCGAGGATCTTGATTTGATAACCGCCAGAACACGCGGGCTGAATAACATGATTTCCGAGACTATGGACAGCAAGCAATGCGACGATCTCGCCCAAGAATACGGGATACGGACCTTCGACAGTATAAACGAAGCACTCGGCGAACGTCCGAACATGGTATTCGTCACCAACCCCACAAGCCTCCATGTCAAAACAGCGATGACAGCCGTTCTGAGCGGCTGTAGCGTCTTCGTTGAAAAACCCCTTTCTCACAATATGGCCATGATAGGGGACCTTATCGATCGAACCGAAGCAAGCGGCATCACTACTATGGTCGGCTACCAAATGCGGTTTCACCCATGTCTGATAAGGCTACGAGAAGCGATCTCGCAACGGGAACTAGGGAACATATACGCTGTCAGGGCGGAAGTGGGTGAGTACCTGCCTAACTGGCATCCATACGAAAACTACCGCGATACCTACGCATCAAAAAGGAATTTGGGAGGCGGCGTCATCCTGACCCAGATTCACGAATTTGATTACCTTTACTGGTTATTTGGCCTGCCACGCCGGGTTTTCGCTTTGGGCGGCACCCTGAGCGCTCTCGATATCGACGTCGAAGATGTATCCAGTGTGCTACTAGACTGCGAGGTTAACGGAGCTCGAATCCCGATACATGTTCATCAGGACTACCTACAGAATCCACCTGCACGGACGTGTCATATCATAGGCGAAAATGGGAAAATTTTCGTGGACCTTCTAGCTAATACATTCTCTTTATTTGACAGGATCGGACATCGCAAAGAGCACCTCAGTTTCCCCCAGATAAATCGCAATGAACTATTCATTGCTGAACTCGCCCATTTTGTAGAAAGTGTGGAAGCAAACATTCCGTCAGCGTTACCCTTTCGAGAGGGCGCACAGAGCCTCCGGGTAGCGTTAGCCGTCAAACAATCTCTAAAGAGCAGACAGGTAGTAGAATTAGATGCCATCCGAATATAGTATCGGGCGCGTTTGGACGTAGCAGCTACCACTTTCGAAGCTGCAAAGGTTAAGACGCAAAGTTATCCATATGCGCTCACGCAAAATATGGCATATTGGTGCCTGGAATCGGAACATCGGGGACTGGGCGCTCGCGTACCACATGCACAGATTGCTGCGCGAGGAAGCAGAAGCGAGG
>CAZSWX010000194.1:0-5061 GCA_964610865.1 uncultured Enterobacteriaceae bacterium | reverse complement strand
GTGCAGTGGGTTGCCGGTAGGCATACTTAAAGGCCATTAGGTCGTCTCGAATATCTCCTGGTAGTTGGAAAGGGTCTTTGACTGATAATGCGAAGATATTACATTCGGATGTCACCAATGGTCCCACTATTTGTTGTAGGGCCGCCAGATCCTCATCGGGTTTTCGCAAATGAAAAGCAGTGACCACCGTAACATAAATGTCATTTAGCGTTCTTCCGGATCGTTCCGCCCCACGCCCAATATGGTCTAGGGTGTATTTGAGAAGACTGTCACCCACGGTGCCGAACAATATTACACCGTCACCAATTTCACCGGCAAGTTCGAGTGTCCTCGGGCCACTGCCCGCCACGTGTATCGGAATATGGTTCTTAAGATTTACAAATTCACTGTTAGGATTTAGAAATCGGATTTGTCGTTGCCGTTCGCCCTCCTGGTAAGGGACAGTATCGCCCCTGAGGAGTCCCCTACAAACTTCCACGTTTGCTCGCAGTTCGGCGAGTTTTGCAGCAGGCATACCAAGGGTTCTCCTTGCCGTGTTGCCTGTTCCAATTCCCATAATAATTCTGCCAGGCGCCAAGACGTTTAAGGTGCCAAAACTGCAGGCTGTGACGGGCGCAATGCGTGAGCTCGGATTAGTGACGTTTGTGCCTAGTTTTATCGTGTCCGTGTGGGTCGCACAGAGGGCCATGCACTGGTAAACGTCACTCCACACCATTTGGGAGTCACCGAACCAGGCGTGAGTATACCCTTTTTCTTCTGCGATCATCACATCCTTGTAGATTTCTATTTGGGAAAGAAAGATAACGCCGTAGTCCATCTTTACTCGCTCCTTATTTCGTGGTGGTAGAGTTTATGTTCGCATTGTTGTGAAGAATTTGATTCGGTTATTATCACCGGGAGCCGCCTGCCACTAGGTTAGCGGCACTAAAGTATTCGCCGAACACAGGTAAAAAAAGAGTTGAGATCATTTACGCGTCTTGTTCTAGAGGTACCTTGATTAGGCGGCGTGGCAGTGTTCCCGAGGACGGCATTGACTACGTTTCCAATGTTTCGGAATAATTTGATGGGGCGGTGTCAGTGGAAACTCCTGCCCGCACCGCAGCACTTTATCTGTCGATACTGGTTTTCTTAGTTTCCTCTCTATTGGGGTACCCTGCTTGCGAAAGATTTGCCACCACTACGCGAAGGAAATTGTTCGGCCGTAGGTGAGTTTTCGCAGCGCGATTTACATCCGTTAGGGTTACATTTTCTATGAGGTCTTTGTACCGGTTAGGGTAATCAAGGCCAAGTTCGTAAAATTCAATGATGGGCAGGATGGCCGCAATATCCTTGTTCGAAACCAAACGAAGTGGAAAACTGTTTACAAAATAAGCTTTGGCAGCAGCTAGTTCTTCCTCCGTTGCTCCCCCGTGACGAAATTCCTCTATTACAGCTAGAGTCTCTGAGATTGCTTGCTGTGCCGTCTCATTTTTTGTCTGGAGCGACACCGAAAAAGGACCTTGATGCTTGCGGGCCGAATAGTGGCTATGTATTGAGTAAACATAGCCTTTTTTCTCGCGTATGTGGTCCATTAGGCGCGAACCGAAACCACCCGCGCCTAGTATGTAATTCATTAACAAGACCGGATAGTAGTCCGTGTCCCCGCGAGAAATACCAACATGGCCCATAATAATGTTGGCTTGTGACACCGCCTTGTCTATCAGAATTTCTTGGGCGCGAGTGGCGGTGTGAATGGGCCATGTTATGGAGGGAGCAGGAGCTGGCTTCCAATCGTCCATATGCTGGGCGAGCAGAGCCCGGGTCTGTTCGGTTGTAGTATTCCCCGCAACGGCAATGATTGCGTTCTTTGGAAAGTAGTGAGAGGAATGATAGTTAATGACGTCACGAAGTGATATATTTTTTACGGTGGCTGGGTCACCGGTGACGAGGTGTCCGTAGGGAAGGCCTGTAAAGAGGCGTTCTCTGAATGTTTTTGCGGCAACCCAACCTGGGTCTTCTTCGTGGCTACGAATCCCTCCCAGCACCTCCTTTTTTATGCGTAAAAACTCATGATCGGGGAACGTGGGGTATAGAACAACTTGAGCCAACAAGGCAAATGAAGCGTCAATGTTCCTGCTCAGTGTCGTCAAGGTTATCGTAGTGAAGTCGGTTCCGGGGCTAATTGATAAGGATGTCCCAAGAAAATCCAAGGCCTGAGCAAGTTCTTCTGCCGAATAATCTCTCGTTCCGCGAGTGAGCATTTTAGCGACGATATTAGATACTCCCGTTTGGTCCGGAGGATCTGCCGAAGCGCCACTCTTTAGAAGAATGGTGACGATTGCCATGGGAAGGTCGTTACGCTCGGAGAGCAGTAGAGTTGCCCCGCTGTCGAGGACAGTCCGCTGGGCCAAACCGGTCGCAAAGGCGTTCGGTATCATGGTAAGCATGCTACAAAGAACAACTACTGGGACTATGTCAAGCCTCATTTTCGAATATTCGCTCCTAAATAAGTTCTAGAATGCAAGTTTTAGTGGACACTGTTAGAAGGAAGGGTGGGTGCTTGCCCCGTGTGTGGAGGTTTTCCATCCGGCTCGAGTACGCCGACCGTGCGATTCGTTGCCGTAAAATATTTGTTTGCTACTAGTTTAACCTGTTCTGCAGTGACACCCCGCACTCCCGGAACGACGTCGAAAATCAATTCCCAATTGCCTAACGAGGCGTAGCGGCCTAACTGCATAGCTCTGTAAAATAGGGAGTCCTGGGACACAATAAAACCAGATTCGACCAGGTTTTTAGCCCGTTCCAGCTCCGAATCTGTGATTGGTGTTGTTTTCAATTTGTCTATTTCCACGAAAAGGGCTTCTTCTGCTGCCGTCCAAGTTTTTCCCGGCGGGATTCGCATTGATAATGTGAAGAGATCAGAGTCCAATGACGTCCGGTCATACCCTGCACTGACTGAGAGCGCCACCTCTTTCTCTTCGACAAGTGTCCGTTGCAATCGAGCGCTTCTTCCGCCACTGAGTAGAAGCGCGGCCACGGAAAGCGCAAAACTGTCCTCGTGTTGTAGGTTGGGGACATGATACGCGGCCATGTAGACCGGGAGAGATGCTTCGCGATTCAGGAACACTCGGCGTTCGCCACGCTGGACCGGCTCGACATTGCGGACTTGAGGGACCGGTGGAGACGTAGGCAGTTGGCCGAACGTCGCGCGGACATTCGACATTACGGTCTCTTGGGCAACATCGCCTGCGATTACCAGGATAGCATTCCCCGGGTTGTAGTAAGTACGCCAGTAATTCTTAACGTCTTCCAGCGTTATGGACTCTAGGTCGTTCATCCACCCGACTACGGGCCAGCCATAGGGGTGTGCGGTAAACGCGGCGGCATTCACTTGTTCCCACAAAGCAGATGCCGGTCGATCATCCGTTCGAAGACGACGCTCTTCCATGACTATTTTCTGTTCCGCAATATAACCTTCCTCGTCGATTATGATATTAGCCATACGGTCAGCCTCGAGTGTTAAGAAGAGATCTAAATGTTCGACCGCAGCGCTTTCAAAGTATACCGTATGATCCGCTGAGGTGAAGGCGTTGTGTCTGCCCCCACGTTCCTGCACTAGGCGAGAAAACTCACCTTCGCCATAGGTTGGAGTACCTCGGAACATTAAGTGCTCTAACATGTGTGAGATGCCAGTTATTCCTGGCCGTTCGTTCCGAGACCCAACCCTATACCAGAGTTGGAGCGTCGCCACGGGTGCCCTGTGGTCTTCCAAAATGAGAACGGACAACCCGTTCTTTAACGTATGGCTGTGAACGTTCCAACTGGTCTCACTATCGGCGGCCATGATTGGGATCCGTGGTATGAAGAGCGACCAAAATAGCAGGAAGCCCGTAAGTAGTTTTGTCTGATCTGTGAAATATTTAGGCATGGGGGCATCGTAACAGTTTTAAATGTAAGAGTGTTGGGCCACGGTACATACCGGTCGAAGCGGTAGCATGAACCGCGGAAACGAAGTTAGTATATCCACCTGCCCTTGGTATATCGGAAAATTTCGGAAACTTCACTAGTGCCAGCTTGGCGGTAAGTACCCGACAACGCATCCTGTTCCGTCTTCCCGACGCTCTGCATTTGTTTTTTGTAGTAGGTGAGAATCCCTATGAAGGGTGTAGTAGAGGATTTTGTTGACTTAACCTCTGTATATCGATGGGGTAAATACCCAGTATATTCGGCTACGAATCCTTCTACCGTTTTCGTGACCGTGACTCTTTTTGCCTTTTGGAAGGCTTCCGTTTTGATCAGTTTTCGCATCCAATCTTGGGTGAAATGGTCAAAAGTTTGGCGCGCTTCGTCTCCTCCGTTGGAATGCAGATGATCAGCTGCATCTTGTTGGTTTGGGCTTTTTGTGTCCGCGCCAGAGAATGAAACTGGAAGGAGAGAGTAGAGGCAGAGGCATACTCCGATCGCCGGGGGAATTCCAAACGGGTTCCGGTAATCCATTGCAAATATGGGAATGGTTGGCGAAGCTATAGTACTGAATCGCCTTAATATCTTTAATTCGAAGGGTTAGTCCATGCAGACCTAATAATAGCCGCTTACCGGCTAACCGAAATTTATTCGATAAGAAATTCAGCCCTTCTGTTCATCGCCCTTCCCTCGGGATTATCAGTACCATCCTCGTTCGTATTGGGAGCGACCGGGTCGTTTTCGCCGCTACCTATGGCCTGAATTCTCTCGGAGCTAATTCCCTTATCCAGGAGATACTGTCGAACGGCAAATGCTCTCTTTTCTGAGAGTTCGTTATTAAACGCTTCCGAGCCTATGGTGTCCGTGTGACCTTCTATCAGAACCGTGCAATCAGGATTCTCCTCCAACAGGCTTGCGGCCTCGTCCAAAATGGGCTGGAACTCTGTCTTGATTACGGTCTGATTAAAGTCGAAATTTATCCCTCGCAGAATTACCTCTTTCGGTTGGGATGGCGGCGGTGGCGGTGGCGGCGGCGGCGGTGGTGGCGGTGGTGGCGGTGGCGGCGGCGGTGGCGGTGGCGGTGGTTCATCGGCCGAATAATAGCCAAGGACGGCGGCG
>CAZSWX010000193.1:0-5070 GCA_964610865.1 uncultured Enterobacteriaceae bacterium | reverse complement strand
TGTCCTCGAAGGTGGGTCTATCGACGTTAACGGTCACGGGATGTTGCTGACAACGGAATCCTGCCTTCTGAATCCAAACAGAAATCCACATCTAACGCGCCACGAGATCGAATGCTTGCTTATGGCACACTTCGGCGTCAGGCACGTTGGCTGGTTGGGAGAAGGAATTGCAGGTGACGATACGGATGGTCACGTAGATGATATTGCGAGATTTGTGGCTGAGACGACAGTCGTCACAGCCATCGAAGAAGATCCGACGGATGTCAACTATAAGCCCCTCCAGGACAATCTTCGTCGGCTAAAAACCATGCGAGATCAGAACGGAATCCCCCTACGCGTCATAGAATTACCTATGCCTCGTCCGGTCTTCGATAGTGCCATACGGCTGCCCGCCAGCTACACTAACTTTTACATTGGTAATAAGATCGTGCTCGTCCCAACGTTCGACCAGGCAAACGACAACACCGCATTAGAGTTACTAGGCCCGTTGTTTCCCGGAAGGACAATCGCTGGTATTCCGTCGAAACAACTCCTGAGGGGCCTAGGCGGGATCCACTGTATTACGATGCAGCAACCCGCTTTCCAAAGAAGGTTCGGTCAACACGGCCTAGCCTAACTATTCGGGGGCGGCCCGGACGGGTCGATTCCCTCTCTACTCGCAGATTTCCGACCGCGCGGGGAAGTGGCCGGTAGGGTCATCTAGTTGTCATCCCTGGCTCCCGCGCGGACGTAAGTCATTCTAATGTTTTCTCACTTGGTCGGGGATTGTAAATTGTGCCTCATCCGGATGGCATCTTCTTGACGGTTGTAATATTTGGCCAGCCGATCGACAGCCTCATAACCACAGCGTCGGTAAAACTCCTGCGCCTCCAAATTATTGGCCCTGACCTCTAACTCAACAGCTCTAAGGCCCCCCGCAATTGCAACGTGCTCTTGCCAAGATATAAGGTTCCCCCCAGTGCCAATTCGCCGATTATCCGGCCTCACGGCCAAAAGATTGAGGTGGACATTTTCAAAACCGAAGTTCGCAATCGCAAATCCGACAACCGCACGCCCCTGCATAGCCATTAGTACATTCGTTGAACCATCCTCGATCTGTTGTCGGACCCGTTTCGCACTCCAGGTCCACGGAAGTCCGCGCTCCACGAGATCTCTCGCCATTTGACTGATAACCTCCGCATCCCCGTTCGCGGCCAGCCGGAGTTCAGCGGGATGGGATCCATAAATCTTTTGCATCAACGTTTACTCACACCGAGATGCAAGAAATACCTTTCACTGCCCTCGGGTGACCCTTAAAACATAGTCAATTCACGCTAAAATCAGTGGCCATTCGCGCATTCGTTCCTATCGTATGTAACCGTTCCTTTTCTAGAGGCTGTCAATCAGCTCCCAGAGATTATCGATCACAAAATCAACTTCATCTCTTCTGGAACTAATTCGATCGGGCCATGCGTCTTTTATAATACCGGTCATGAGAACCGGAATCATTCCGATGGCTCGTGCGCCCTGGAGCTCTCCCGATCCCCCGTCTCCAATAAAAATACTATCTTCCGAACGTACGCCTAGCTCCCTCAGACAAGCTCTATAAATTTCGGGCTCCGGCTTTGCGCAACCGACTCGGCACGAGAAAATGACGCTGTCAAAAAAAGACGCTATCGGGGAATCGTACCAAGCGGCACATTCCATGACGTCGGCGTTACTGACAAGACCAATTCTCTTGCCCAACAAACTCAACCGCTGAAAGAATTTTAGCGTGTCATCCGGTATATTGATGAGGGCCTCAGCAAATTTCTCTATTCGGGTTTCTGTCGCGCGTTCAACCGTCTGCCGAGAGATGTTCGGGTCGATCGCTCGGGCCAGACGCTCCACAATGATGAACGGTTCTGTTTCCGCCCCGGAAAGCCTCTTCGGAGACTTCTCCAATAAGTGTTCGGTCCATATTTCCTTGCTCACCCCTAGCTCCTGGTGCGTTCCCCAAGTCGGGTCTACCCGGACTAGCGTGTGGAACAAGTCAAAAACCAGCGCCTGCTTTTGCCTAACAATTGCAGCTACCGATGGCGTTTTCATGTATAACGTCACCCTAGTCGACAGTCCGCCAATAGGAAATCCCCCACAAATCAGCCAACCGAGAAATGATTAGACTAATACCGTCGTTGACCTCAGTCCTTTTGTTTTGGAACTTTGCTTACACCAGGTAGAATTTATGGTATGACACCCATGACGAAAATCTCAGAAGAAGAAAGCCGGATATTGTTCGGAATGGTTTAAGTTGCCTCTCAGCGAGAATCGAATCCTCGACAACTCCTTGTCGAGGGAAAGCGAGCCCAAAATGACAAAGGCGCAAGGTTCTGAAGTGTCCAAGTTGACAGGAGCGGAGGTCGCCATCCAGACGGCAGCCGCCGCAGGTATCGACGTGTGTTTCGCCAATCCGGGCACCACCGAATTATACCTAGTCCAAGCGCTTGACCGTTGTCCTAGTATCAAACCAGTACTGGCGGTTTTCGAGGGTGTCTGTACGGGAGCTGCGGATGGGTATTCTCGCGTGAGCGGCAAGCCTTCGCTCGCACTGCTTCACCTCGGCCCTGGACTCGCTAACGGCCAGGCGAATTTACACAATGCCAGGAAAGCCAGGTCACCGGTGGTTTCTATCGTGGGAGAACACGCGACTTGGCACATTGCGGCGAATGCCCCGCTTACTGCCGACATAGAAACATTGGCCCAACCAATGTCCGAACTGGTCGTAACCGCAACTAGCCCACATTCCATTGGGAAAGACATGGCTAACGTCATTTCCCACGCCTGCCAGTTGCCCTCCGGACCGACCACTTTAATTTTACCGGGCGATATGCAATGGGCCCTTTCGGACACGGCTCCTACCAAACCAGTCATTGCGGCGGCGCCTCAAGCCAGCACAGAAGAAATAGAACAAGCGGCCGCCGCGCTACGGTCCGGACCGACAGCCGTCGTCTTAGGAGGCAGCGCACTACGAAGTGAAGGCCTAAAGGCCGCTGACCGGATTCAACGAGCCACCGACTGCCATATATTTACCCCCACTTTTCCTCCGGTGCAGGACCGGGGGATAGGCCTCATTTCCCCAGAGAAAATTCCATACGCCCCGGAACCTGCTACCAAACTCCTCGCGCCATTTGAAAAAGTCATCCTGGCCGGCGCACACGAGCCCGTCGCTTTTTTTGGGTACCCCAACACCCGGAGTAGCCTTTGCTCGGAGGACGCAACAATCATTGAAATGTGCCGGGACACTGTAGATCCTGCCAGCGCACTAGTAGCAGTGGCAGACGCCTTAGGCGCCCCGCCGGCCAGGCACGCTCCTTCGGCGCCCCGCCCTGAGGCACCAAGAGGTCCTCTCAGCCCTTCGAGTATGTGTGCGGCAATCGCTGCCGCCCAACCCGACGGCGCCATTGTGATGGACGAGGGAGCTACGGCCGGTTTCGGTTATCACGGAATGGCAGCGGGAGCGCCCCCATTCACGTATATGGCGCTAACGGGAGGTTCAATCGGGCAAGGATTACCGTGCGCAGTCGGCGCCGCTGCCGCTGAGCCGTCGCGCACTACTATCTGCCTCGAAGGGGATGGCTCGTCTCTGTATACCATTCAGGCGCTCTGGACGATGGCTCGAGAAAACCAAAATGTGACATCTATTATTTGTAAAAACAAAGCGTATTCTATCCTGCGCTGGGAATTGGAACGGGCAAATATGACCCCCGGAAATGCGAGTCTCAGCCTTACAGCGCTTGAGTCTCCCGAATTCAATTATGTAAAGCTCGCCGAAGGGTTCGGTGTTGAGGGTCGCGCGGTAACAACGGCCGAAGAATTGAACGATACTCTAGAATACGCTTTTAAGAGCCCCGGTCCATTTCTCATAGAGGCCGACCTCGTGTAATGCCTAGACATCCAGGATATTCTATCGGAGTATGCGCAAAGGCCGAGGCCTGCCCTAGGCTTTCTACTCCATAAAACTAATGTTGTTTTTACGCGGTGAAACCCGCTCCTAAGTGGTTGAATGCGATTTCCCTCCGGACTCTACAATCATTCGCTCGCGCTACTGACCGACCTTTATCAGGTCACCATGGCATATGGCTATTGGCAAAAGAATATGGGTGACCGGCAATGCGCATTCCACCTTTTTTTCCGTGATAATCCTTTCGGCGGAGGGTATAGCGTCGGCTGCGGGCTAGCGTACGCAATCGATTTCTTAAAGTGCTTGAAGTTCACACCTAACGAAACACTTTATTTGGGCGAACTTGTCGGGGCCGACGGCCGGGCCCTATTTGACAAGAAATTTCTAACCTATTTGCAAGCGCTCGAATTGACTTGCGATGTCGACGCAGTTCCTGAAGGGACCATCGTTTTTCCCCAAGAACCTTTGATTAGGATCAAGGGACCGCTATTGCAGTGCCAGCTTATCGAGACTGCCCTGCTCAACATAATCAATTTTCAGACTCTAATCGCGACTAAAGCAGCAAGGATCTGCACAGCCGCGCAGAACAGTTCCGTTCTCGAATTCGGGCTGCGACGTGCCCAGGGCATCGATGGTGCATTGGCAGCAAGCAGAGCTGCATACATAGGCGGCTGTAGCGCCACGTCCAACGTACTTGCCGGCAAGCTGTTCGGAATTCCTGTGAAAGGAACGCACGCTCACAGTTGGGTGATGGCGTTTGGAAATGATGCTGACGCTTTTCAGGCATACGCGGAGTCTGTACCGAACAACTGTATTTTTCTTGTGGACACATACGACACCCTCGACGGGGTTAAGAAAGCCACGCAGGTTGGCCGTTGGCTGAAAAAAAATGGCCACGAGATGCTCGGGGTTAGGCTAGATTCCGGTGATCTAGCGAGCCTCAGCGTAAAAACACGAAAACTATTGGACGCCTCTGGATTCGCTTCTACACAGATTGTAGCCGGGAATGACCTCGACGAACACGCAATCCAAGCACTCCGCGCGGCCGATGCCGCGGTAGACATCTGGGGTATAGGTACTCGTCTCGTCACTGGTTACGATCAACCTGCTCTCGGTGGAGTTTACAAACTGGGCGCCATTCAGGACCCGCT
>CAZSWX010000192.1:0-5099 GCA_964610865.1 uncultured Enterobacteriaceae bacterium | reverse complement strand
TGCGAAGGCTATGGCATCAACCTCGAAACTATCGTTGGGAAAGACGCGATTGAAGAGGCCTAGACGCAGGCATTCCTCTGAACCGACCCTGTCGGAGGTGTAGTAGAGCTCACGTGCCTTCGCCGTTCCGATCAGCTGTGTCAGAAACCAACTGCCTCCATAATCTCCCGATAATCCTATCCTCCCGAAACCGGCGGTAACAAAAGCCCGTTCTGCGGCGACACGTAGGTCGCATGACAGTGCAATGGAGAATCCAGCGCCTGCAGCGGGGCCGGGAAGCGCAGCAACCACGGGTTTTTCGAGCTCGTGTATCATGCCAGTCAACGTCCGTTGCCGCCGCCGCAGGAGTTGGATTTTGTCTTCTGGCAGCTGTTCCTCTTCTGACCAGCCCCCGAAGGTTTTTACATCGCCTCCCGCGCAGAATGCGGTTCCTGCTCCCGTTAGCATGATACAACCTACGTCAGAACGGGTGGCCAGTTCCGGCATAACCCCGCGAAGTGCAGGTGTGAGAATGTCGGACAGGGCATTGCGCGATTGGGGTCGGTTAAATGTCACAACGCCGACGCCATCGTCAATGTGGCAGAGCAATTGCTCGGTCCCGGTATCGACGACGCTGACGTCTGTACGCGGATTGGATTGCATGGTCATATGTTCTTCCTCCAGCGACACGGTATATGCCCGTTGGGGGCGTCGGATGTATAAGGCCCTGGTGGGCAGTAGGATTGTCATACTGAAACGAGGGCCACGCGTCTAGTTGTGGGGAGAACGAGTTTACCTTTCGCTAGTGGAATTCCAATTTTTAACACGCTCTTAAAAGTGGAGTTACGTAAAAGCAGTTCTTTTGGAGGCGCCGGACCGTATGCAAGTAAAAGATCGGGACGTCCGGGGGTAGTGGCTTGACAGAAAAGGTGATGGATGCGGTTTCCGGAAACAGGGAACTGTTGTAGCGTCGGGGAAACCATGAGGTATTTAATTACGTGAGGAGAGCCATATGTCAGCAGACACGAAGAGCCTTGAGAACGCTTTCGAGGCGTGGTCGCGCGGACTCAACACAGGAGACTTGGGTGCTTTTTGGGAGGCCTTTGACGCCGAGGCGGAAATTCTGGATGAAGACTTTCCGTGGCGAATGAGCCTCGAAGACTTTAAAGACCATATTAACTTTCACGCGGGCGGTAAGGGATTGTGGGAATCATTCGAGTGGAAACCACGCGAGGTCCGGTTCAAAGTTTTTGGGCAGACCGGACACGTGAGCGGATTCTCCACGTTCCGTGGAAAGCCGAGAGACGCGGGATTTCGTCAACGTTTCATGGGTTTTACTCTGACATGGGTCTATGGTGACGGGAGCTGGAAGTTGGTGTGCTGGCACCAGAGCCCATTGATAGGACGAATCACAGACGCGTCGCCTAGCTAACAGGCGTACGATTCAGGATACGTTTACTGGTTTTCGTGATAGGTTCGAACAGGACAGCCATACCCGGAAAAAATACGGCGCGTCAGATTGGGACTGAGCGTTAGGCTACAGTCGGGAATTTTAATAACGGAGCCTGTTGAGGTCTGGAGCAAGAAACCAAGAAGGGGAAACCTATGCGAAGGTTCTATCGGAGGTCGATTATGGGTCTCGTGCTAGGAGGACTATCTCTGGTCACGACGCCGGCAAACTCCGAAGATATTACGCGAGAGGCTGTCCTCGACTCTTTTCGTCCGTACAGGAAAGGATTTCCGATGCTCGACGAGATAGAGCCGGGGCTAAAAATTGATAGTAGCAACGCGCAGGTGGTCGCTTCGGTGCTACCGGCCGAGGTGTTGAAATATTTGGCGGCGGGAGATTTTGCGTTTGCTATTCAGGAAACGACGGATTTCCCCGTCCGCCAAGCAACCGTTGATGCTACGCTCGATCATCATGAGGGAGTGGTAGTGGGCAGGGAAGAGCTCGAGAATTATGTCGCAGGAAGACCGTTTCCGGTGCTGGATCCCAATGATCCGGACGCTGGCTTGAAGGCGATCTGGAATCTTCGTTACCGCGACCAAGGAGACGTAGTCGAAACTCGCGCGATCATGGATCTGGTCAATGCCAATGGTGCGGTCGAGCGCTCACAAGACTTTTCGATATCGTGGGTGTTCGGTATGCATCGTCCGAATCCCGAAGACAATGTATCCCAGTGGGAGCGCCACCGCGTATACGCGAGAAGAACTATGCTCGTATTGGCTCCGTCCGACATGGAAGGCAGCCAAATCCTCACGACGTTTTGGGAAAATGCTAACATTCCCCTCAATGAATGGGCCTATGACCCCGAGACCCGACGGACGCGCAAACTGGCCTATAACCCGTACATTTCGCCGGACCGCGGGGTCATGCTCATCGAAGATCAAAACGGTTTCATAGGCTATATCGGTGCGTATGATTGGAAGTACCTTGGTGAACAGACAGTACTTGCCCCCGGGCCGATCCATGCAACCGAGTCGACTTACGGCGGAAAAGGCGGATGGTATTTCGTTGATCCGTGGGAGCTGCGACGAGCGCTCGTTGTCGAAGGTACCCCAACGGGCTTGCATCCTTTGTACAGTCGCCGGGTTCTTTACATTGACCAACAGACCTATTTACCGTTGTTCACCTTGATGTATGACCACGCGGGCGAGCACAAGCGTACGCAGTTACTCAATCTCCGGCATCCTGACTACAACCCCTGGGGCAACGACGAATGGTTTAGTTATGTTGCGGGGCAGACAGCAATCGACTATCAGCTCGAACGGGCCAGTCGCTTTCGGGTCACGAAGATTTTGTTTAATGGGAGCCTGTCTCCGCGTGAATTTACGGTCATGTCCCTCACGCTACGCGGGAAATAAATTGCCGCGTTTGGTAGTCATGACTGCCAGAAATTGCTGTCCAGGACACGGAGACCGTTTCTGAATTTCGCCAAACTATTACCGTAGCTACGCGATCGAAGAAGGTGTCTGCCACGCCTGGGGACATTGTTGAACCTTCTACCCGATGCCATAGAAAGCTGCGGCGTTAGCCCCCAGAATTTTTTCAACGGAAATTTCGGGTAAGTCTGAGAGCAAGGAACGCATGGTGTCGACCGGGTCGACAAAACCTTCAGCGTGAGGATAGTCGGAACCGACGAAGAATTTGTCGTCCCCCGCGAATTGGACGATATGTGGAAGCAGTTTCTCGCTAGGGTCCGCGTTCACCCACAGATTCCGGGCTAAGTACTCTCGGATCGGTCTTTTCATCTTCGAGGTGTGGCCCATGTACTGGTAGCGGTAATCAAAGCGTTCGAGCCATTCGCCTAACCAGCTACCCATCGACTCAACGGTTGCGGCTTTGAGGTTGGGGTAGCGTTCGAACACACCATCGTACACCATGGTTGCTAGGGACATGCGTGGATCCTGGATGATGTTCATGGAGATGAACATGAAGCCGGGGTTTCGGTTCTTGTACCATGCACTCCCTAGGTATTCTCGATTGCCGGCAGGATGAATACTCACTGCGAGTTCTAAGTCTTGAGCCACTGCCCAGAGTGGGTCGTAGTCTTCGTGGCCAAAGCTCTTGCCGTCTATCGGGGCTGACCCGATCATGATTGCATGGCCGCCCATTTTTGCGGTTCTCTTTGTTTCATCGATCGCGAGCGGGACGTCACGCAGTGAAATATGGGCGACGGGGAGGAGACGGTCAAGGTGTCCCGTACAAATTTCGAAGGCCCAAGTATTGTAGGCGCGGCAGAGAGCCGCAGCTAAACGAGGTTCGCTTACTTCGCCTTCCCAAAGGAGGCCGAGGGTGGGGTACAGGACTTGGTAGTCAATGTTTTGGGTATCTAAAAATTGAACCCGCTTGGTCATATTCTGCCAATCACCCTCCAGATACAGCGACCGGTCGAATTCGTTCAGGGCACTGCCTGCTTCTTTCTGTCCATAACCGACCACAATGCTGAGCATTTCATCAGTATCGCTACCCAAGTGCATGGGGCGTCCGTCCACTACCAACACGCGGCCCCCGGTCTTCGGGTCCTTTGCCGCGCGCATCGCCCGGTCCCGGAAACCCGAGTCGCAGTATTTCTCGTACAGATTAAGCGGTTCAATCAGGTGACTATCGCCATCAACAATCTTCATAGTGTGTTCCTCTTTGCGATTTTCGCTGCCTAGTCGGTAGTCTCTGCGGTGAGTACATGCTTCTGGATCCTAAGCTCACGAAGACCCCAAGTAGGATGCCTCCTGCAACGCACGTACGAGGAGAGCGCAGCTCTCTTCTGTATTTGTCAAAGAGTCAGGAAGTCGTGCCCGTGCATTATTGTCTAATGTCTCGCCAAAACTGCCGCGCGCTCGGCCATTTCTTGCCATTGCTCTCGGTGTAACGTATGCCCCATTTTTGGGTCCAGCCAGAGCCGTGCGCCGGGGATACCTTTGGCAATGGCCTGGCCGTGGGCGGGTCCAAAACATGGGTCTTCGTTTCCGTGGATAACAAGCGTCGGGCATTGTATGGCGGCTTGCGCCGACCACAAACTCTCAGTCGCTATTACCGCAAGAATTTGTCGTGCGATGCCCTCCGGACGGTAGGACCTATCGTACGCAAAGGCAACGCGGGTCGTTACCCACTCCGCTTCGAAGGGGTAGCCTGCGCCCCACAACCATTTCCAGAGTTTTGTATGGTAGTCGATTGCCACTGGCCGGTCACGATAGGTGGCCATTTCTGCAAGCCGTCCGGTGACTTCGGGGTCTAGTTGTGGAGCGTCATCTAATCGGCCCGCACCGCTCCCGCTCATAATAACCTGTAAGGAGGTTACTCTCTCAGGGTGACGGATGGCGATCCAGCGGGCAATGTATCCCCCCATGGAGGCGCCTGCCACGTTCGCCTCTTCTATGCCCAGGGCATCAAGAACGGCTACAACGTCGTCGGCCATGTCCCACATGGTGTATGGTACCGTTATTCGGTTTCCTTTGTTGAGGGATTCTAGCGTGGCGGTGATATCCTGGGCGGGGATGGGCTGGTTTGGGACAGAGAGGCCCATGTCCCGGTTATCCAACTTAATCACCTTGAAGTTGTGCTTCAAGTATATTTCGCATTGTTCGTCCGGGTACTCGACCGACCCGATTTGTTCGCCAAG
>CAZSWX010000191.1:0-5128 GCA_964610865.1 uncultured Enterobacteriaceae bacterium | reverse complement strand
AAGAGGCGGCCAGTGTCGATGCTGATCACTTTGGCTTTTCCATCACTGGCAGCACCGGGGCAGGTGGCCGTGACGAGACGATGAGGATTATCGTGGCATGGTTGCGAGCGCGTTATCCCTCTGGTTAGTACGAGCCCCATTTGTGGTCGAAAAACAAGCTGGAGCACAAGACCTTTTCCTGTCGGTGGGGGTTGTATTTTGGAGTAGCGACAGTGAGTGTAGATAGAACGAATTTGATCGGTAGGGGGCTCAAGGTGGTGACCTATACGGTGCGGCGTGACGATGTCGAAGATTTTCTTCCATTAGCACGAGGGGAGTCAGCACCAGGCCTCAATGAAGGGACGGGGAAAAGTGAAACCACCGACGGGCCGGTGATACCTCCCTCTTTCGTTCCCTTTGTAGTATGCCTTAGTCTCCTCCGGGCCTTCGACTGGGAACGAGACTTTTTTTTCCATTATGATACCGGCACCGCCATGTTTGGAGAGCAGGAATTACAATACGTACGACCTTTGGAAATCGGAGACGTGCTCACTGTACGGTCCCATATTTCGGATGTCTATCAGAAGCGAGGTAAGAGTGTGTTTGACGTGATTGAAGTACGTTTTACGGGGTCAAATGTAACACGCCTTCCAGTTTTTTCTGGCGCCCAATCGTACCTTCTGTTCGACTAACATTATGGACAAGCGTAGCAAGGTTTGGTTCGAAGAAGTTCAGGTGGGCATGGAGATTCCGGAAACAAGTTACGGACCAATGGACCGATCAGCTTATGTACGTGTGGCGATTATTCTTAGAGACGTGAACCCGTTACATTTGGATAGGGAATATGCCCGACAGCGTGGCTTCAGCGATGTCGTACAACAAGGGCCGTTGAATGAGGCTTTTCTGCACCGATATCTCACGGACTGGTTACACCACCCGTGGGATTTGCGTCGTATCAAAGTTCGGTTCGTGAATAACGCGTTTCCAGGAGATACGTTGAAGTGTAGAGGAACCGTGGTGGCAATTGATAGTGTGTCTGGTGAGGGTATTGTGAGCTGCGCTTTGTGGCAGGGCAACCAAAAGGACGAAACAATTTTGAGTGGCGATGCGACCTTCGTAATGCATCGTAGCCCAAGCCAAACCGATCCATCTTGAATTCCTGGTGAATGATCCTATGCGGACAAAGATCGAGCTACGTACGTGTCTGAACGCGACTAGTAATAAGCTTCCTAGTGAAGAGGTAAAAAGACGGAGCCTCGCGCTCGCGACCGTCTTCTACGGAACGGGGGCATTTCTATTTGCCAAACGGATAGCCTTATACTACTCCTACGGTTGTGAAGTACAGACGGACTCAATTTGGCGGCATTCTTTGAGTTGTGGCAAAAGTGTCTATTACCCAAAAATTGATATCACTACCGACCATATGAATTTCGTTCGCCGGGAGGAAGCTGAATTGCTCGAGTCTGGTCGTTTTGGTATTCCAACGCCAAGAGGCGCTGAATTGCTTTGCAACGTTGGTGATGCTGACATCGTGCTAGTGCCGGGTCTCGGTTTTGACCGAGAGGGCAACAGGCTCGGACGAGGGCGAGGGTACTACGATCGGGTCCTTTCGGGATCTCTGCGAAAGGCACTAAAGTTTGGGATAGCCTTCGATGTCCAGTTAGTCGATAGAATACCGTGTTCCCCCACAGATCAAAAAGTTGACTTTTTGATCACGGAGTCGCGATTTATTTCCTGCAGTGCAGATAAAATACGTTTTCAGGCCTGACAGGCCGGGTTTGGCGCCAGGAGTTTATAGAAACCGGAATATGGAAGAAAGATAAGCAGATATGAAATCCCTTCGTATAGCTGTTCTTGTTAAGCAGGTCCCTAAATTCGAGGAGATGCAATTAGGCGCAGACGGGCGACTCCGGCGTGAGGGAGTGGAGCTCTCCCTAAACCCTTATTGCCAGCGGGCCGTAAGTAAGGGTGTTGAGCTAGCAAGGGAGAGTGGGGGAGTATGTACAGTTTTATCGCTCGGACCGCCCGTGGCCGAAGATGTCATTCGTTGGGGAATTGCTTGGGGGGCTGACAACGGGATTTTAATATCGGACCCTGCGTTCGCGGGTTCCGATACTCTTGCTACCGCACGTGCCCTCGCGGCAGCTTTGACGAAAGAGGGTCCGTTCGATGTGATTCTTGTTGGGAAGAATTCAGTGGATGCGGACACGGGACAAGTAGGTCCAGAGGTTGCGCAAATTCTGGGTTACCCTTTCGCGTGTGCTGTTCGCACGCTTGAGATCCAGGAGAAATCCTTGAAGCTTGGGTGCGAACACGACGATTCGTGGGTTGATGTGGAGGTGGCATTGCCTGTGGTTCTGTCGACGGCGGAGCGCCTATGTGATCCGGCAAAAGTGTCTCCGGAAGCTCGAGCAGCAGTGGACGGTTCGAAGGTCCGCTACCTTAGGGCGGATGACCTAGACGCGGTGGGCATGGAGTCCTGGGGTGAGGCCGGCAGCCCGACGTGGGTGGGGGAGACTAAAACGCTGGGTGTAGAACGAACGAATATGATGCTTGAGGGCGAGCTGCAAAGCCAGGCTGCTGAGGCCGTGTCCCTCATAGACCTGCGCGGTGCTCTGCGTAGATCTGGGAACAGTGATGAGAATAATGTCGTACAGGGTGCTATAGCCGATGCGTCGAGGACGGTGCTTATCGTGATGGAGCCTCGTAGACCAGGGAGCAGTCGGGAGTTGTTAGGCGCTGGTGCGCGCATTGCACGCACAATAGGGGGAAGGGTAGTGGGCGTGGAAGTTGGGAATACTGATTTACAGTCTTCTACAGATCTATATTCGTGGGGCGCTGCGGAAGTGGTCCGGTTAGAGGGCTCGGAAGTCGAGGAGGATGTCGCTCGGGTTCTGGCATCGTATTGTGAGGAACTGTCTCCCTGGTGTGTCCTTGCGCCTAGTACGTCATGGGGTAGGGAGGTCGCCTCTCGAGCTGCGGCGGCACTAGGGGCGGGGTTGACGGGAGATGCGGTGGGTTTGGAAGTTGAGGCTGACAAACTGGTGAGTTGGAAGCCCGCATTTGGCGGGAGTTTGGTCGCCGCTATACGAACGAAATCGGAAATCCAGATGGCTACGGTGCGCCCAGGTGTACTGCCCAGATTAATGCCGCGTTCAAAGAATGAGCCGAACACCAAAACAATCGCAGTAGAAAACCGTTCACGGCTCCGGGTCGTGTCTCGGAGGCAGGACGATGAACTTGACGCATTGGCGTTAGCGAATCGCGTCGTCGGCATCGGCCAAGGTGTTCGGCCGGATTGTTACGGTGAATTGGAACCGCTCTTGCAAGTGTTAGAGGCAGAGCTGGCGGTCACGCGAAAAGTAACCGACAATGGCTGGATGCCACACGCGCGCCAGGTCGGCATCACCGGGAGAACCATTTCACCGAATCTTTACATTGCGCTAGCCGTGGGCGGTAAATTTAACCATTCCTGTGGCATACAATCGTCGGGCACCATATTGGCAATTAACGCGGATAAGGACGCCCCTATCTTCCGTTTTTCAGATATAGGAATAGTGGCGGACTGGCGAGAATGCGTGCCTTTACTTGTGGAGGAATTTAAGCGGATAGTCTAATAGTTAGTCAATTGGCAATAGCTTTCCCCACCTACTATGACTAACTAATTACATCGGGCAAGGGTCAGATGGCTACGAGAGCTAAGCGTTCATCCTTTATACCCCCGAATGAGATCTTTGCGGCACTGGCTAAAGATCGTCCGCATCCATTGTATTTGTTTCATGGGGATGAACCCTATTTTATAGATAGGGCAGTAAAAATAATTGTAAGCCGTTTCGGAGCGAGAGCGGAACAGAGGACCTTTTATGCTGGTGAAGATTCGATCGACGAATTGATGGATTCCTGGAGCACGGATTCCCTCTTCGCGGACAAACTCGTTATTGTGCTAAAGAATGCGACGTTGTTAAGCCCCAGCGACCGAGAAAGGCTGGCGGCAGAGTCACAATTTCGTGACAGTAGTAGACCGCTTGTTGTGTGCGCCTTAGGAAAAGTGAGTCTCGCGCAGAGGTTTTTCTTAACCTGTCGCAAAATGGGGTTCGTGGGGGAATTCCGTAAGCCGTTCCACGCTCATATGAAGGGCTGGGCCCAGCGTGTTGCGAAAGAAAAAGGGTTTCGTCTTCAGGGCGAAGCTGCGGCGCTCCTCGCAGACCAGATGGGCACCAATTTGTTGGCGCTGTCGACGGAAATAGATAAAATCGGGGCCTATGTTGTTCCAAGTAAAGACATAGGCCCCGATGACGTTAAAGCCGCGGCGGACGACCTTACAGCGTATACCGTTTTTGACCTTGCGGACGCGTTGGGGAACCGCAACGCGTCCAGGGCCTTAGCAATTGCGCAGAATGTACATTCAGCCAAAAATTCCGCAATCGGGATGCTTCACGCATTTGTCTCGCATATTCGTAGGATATGGCGTGTGAAGGAAATGACGGCCGAGAACGTCTCCAGGGAAAGAATTGAGACGGCGATCGGTGCGAGGGGGCAGAGGGCTAGCTCGTTGATCAGGCAAAGTCAAAACTTTTCGTTTTCCGAGTTAGCCGGAATTATAAGGGCTGCGTTGGATTTAGATGTATCGCTAAAATCGAAGGCGACACCTCCGCGGCTACTGTTCGATGAATTCCTGCTCCGTGTGTGTCAGGGGCAGGGGGCGGTAGGAAGGTAACTTCGTGCCGATGGTGGTGGCGACGTTGTATCTGGTATCCGAAATACGGATATTGCGTTACTGAAACGAATAGGTCAGCTAATGCCCGCAATAACTTGGCCGACCGTGTCACCCAAAGCTGGGGCCGTTCGTAGGCTCGCAATGCTTTCCTGGATGGCTCTTAAGCCGTGAGAGATAACAACCGGGTCGTCGGGACAGTCGAGCGCCTCGGCGAGGCGTATTGCCCCTAGGGTCAGTAAAGGCTCACCACTTTTCGGGGGGTTACTCTGACCAGTAGGAAAGCTACCGTATTGAGCGGCCCGCGTATTGTACAGTTGCAGCAGATCGTTCTGTGTTTCCTTGTCGTCAAATTCATCGTTCAGTCGATTTTGGCCGTATACGGTTTCGACGAACACGACCGCACCCTGTGCTATTAGGGCGCTCATAAATGAT
>CAZSWX010000190.1:3899-5208 GCA_964610865.1 uncultured Enterobacteriaceae bacterium | reverse complement strand
AATTGTTTCTCGTCGGAGATCCTTGGCAGTCGATCTATGGATTTCGGCGAGCGGACCTCGAGATTTACAAGTCGATTCGAGAGCGAATTCAGAGACAAGGGGTCGTGGAGTCTATAGTTACGAGCTACCGCATGGGTCCCGAGTTATTGTCCTGGACTAATGACATGTTTTCTAGGATATTTCAGAGCGAGATCCAGGAAGCGCTACCACGTTACAAACCTTTGAAGGCGGTAGACAACGGTGTATCCACACACGAAACCAGCCCCCAAAAGACGCACGATCGCTATCGGGTATTTCTTTTGCGCGTGCCAGAGACAGATTCAGATTACGCAGGAAATAGGGAAACAGTCAGGATTCGAGAGGCCCGAGCAACTGCCATTTTCCTTCGGCAGCTCGTAGAGGAGCGTAAACTCAAGAAACAAGATGGAAAACCCTTGGGATATCAAGACATGGCGGTACTCTGTCGTACCAATCAGAGTGTTTTGAGATTTGAAGCCGCCTTTTCTGACGCAGGCATAACTTGTGAAAGCGTAGACAAACAGCGACGGCGACTCGAGTACGAGGTTGCGGATATTAAAGCCTGTTTACGTGCCATAATACGGCCCGTCGACGAAACTTCTGTATTTGCAACACTGCGCTCGTCTCTCTTTGGGTTCTCCGATTCTCATCTTTTTGAGTTCCGTGCGGAGGGTGGAGCTTTTGACTACCTCTCAAACTTAGTGCCCACTCATTTGAACAATGCCGATCTTTTCAGCGCCGCATTTGCCTTGCTTCGGTCTCTAAGACGGTCTTGGCTTTCAGGGAATATGTCAGGTGCAACGGGATTTGGCGCCGTGTTAGACGAAATTTACACAAATACGCCACTCCTTCCCATATTAGCTTCCCAGAAAGACGGCCCGGGCAGAATTCAAACATTGATGATTTTGAAGGAGGCCCTCGTAAAACTCGGTTCGGAGTATAAAGGCCTGTCGGATTTCCCTGTCCTTAGCCCAGAACTAATTTTAGAAGCGGCCATTGACGAGGTCGCTTCTAATCCAACGCCGCTGAAACAGAGTTCCGGGGTGCGTCTTTCAACTATCCATAGAGCAAAGGGCTTGGAATATCCCCTCGTCGTTGTACCGGATTTAAGTGCTAAAATGCTCCGTTCTCGGCCTATCGGGTTGTTGCAACGGGGTGAATCTCGTCTAGACCTGCGTGTCGGCTCTAGTAAAGTGGGTTGTAGCACTGTTGGATGGCCGATTGCGGAGGCGCACGCCAGAAGGAACGATGCTGCCGAAGAAAAGCGGTTGCATTATGTAGCGGTTACGCG
>CAZSWX010000190.1:0-3799 GCA_964610865.1 uncultured Enterobacteriaceae bacterium | reverse complement strand
CGTAGGAGCCGATTGGAGCACAGAAGAAAGCCAAGCCCGCTGACGAACTCAGCGTTAGAGACGGAGTTACATAACCTAATTATTGAGATTGCGCCTCAGTTCCGGCCTGAACGCAAACTGGAAGTTGTCCCTACGCGGCTTGCGTCGTGGCCCTATTCGTCGAGTTTGGAAGCAAAAACGCGCGAGGACTCGATGATAGCGGAAATGAAAGCAAAACTTGGAGCATGGTCCGGGTGGGGACGCGTAGCTGCGGCCTCCAATTGTCTTTTTAATGTGCCTTTTTCGATAGATTACAAGGGTGCTAGGGTAGAGAGTACGATCCAATTGGCTTTCCTTGAACGTAAAAATTGGGTGATTGTGGCTTTCCGAGCTGGAAATGGCGATGCGCGTAACAGTGACAATCTTATAGGAGAGAGGCTCCGAGTTCAGTGTTCAGCCCTTGACCAGCTGACCCCCTACGGTGTAGGTGAACTCCTCGTCTTCTACGCCGGATCCGGAAAAGAGATTCGGCTCGTTTGAGGGAGCCTAAGGAATTACATATAGAAAGAACAAAGGAAAATGGCCCGTGGCAAAGGTGACACATATCGTAAAAAAGATAGGCAGAGCACAAATCACAACTTCCCCTCTGCCTCTTTCTAGCGACGAAGATTTCTATCTAAGAGAATTCCGAGGCAAAAGTCTCCTATTTGTTCTCTCTATGACTGATATAGTTTCTCCGCAAAGCCGAAAAGAAATTGAAGATGTACTGTCGGTATTAGCTTCAAATGGTACCTGGGTTGTTCTGATAGTGGAAACGGCGGGATCCAAGGAGCAAATTAATGCATTGAGTGATTTCCAAGCGAAGCTCTGTAATGTAATCGGGGGTACGCATAAACCCATGGCGCTGGGTTCTGACGCTGATAGTGATTCTGTGTGTGGAGAAATATGGAAGTCATTACGTAACGTTTCTACGTTTATTGGGCTTTGTTCGTCCCGGACAACCACTTCCATATTTATGGTTGCCCAGCGCCTTATCAAACGGTTGCAGGTACACAAGCTTGTTTTGATTAGCGGAGACGGGCCGCTCGAGGCGAACGGCAAAAAACTGTCTTTTCTGAATGGAACGAATTTGAAAGAGCTGATGTTAAATTCGTGCGAAGGAGATATCTACAGCAAAAATAGGAGGCAACTCGAGACGGTGCGCTGCGCATTGGATAACGGTGTCTCATCTGTTTCGTTGTGCTCGGCCGACAGTCTAGCAAAGGAGTTGTTCACCTATGAGGGTTGTGGAACCTTTTTCACGTCTTCGGATTATTGCAACGTCAGAAAATTAGCCCTTGATGATTTTCGCGAGGCAGAAGGCCTCATGAGGCGTGGCGAGGACGAGGGATATTTAAAAAAAAGAACGATCGAAGAAAGGGGTCAGCTCCTTCTGCACGGGTTTGGAGCTAGGCTTGGGGAGCAGCGTGATCTAGTGGGTTTCTGTTCTCTTATCCCATATATATCGGAGAATGCTGCGGAAATAGCAGGGCTGTACGCCATTACTCGTTTTCACGGAGAAGGGGTAGGGCGCGGTCTCATCAGTAATGCTATTGAAGAAGGCCGGAGACGCAATTTTTCCTACATCTTTGCCTGCACAAACCAGATAAGTGCCCGGAAGCTTTTCGAGCGATTCAAATTCTCCCTAGTTTCGGCGAATTTGGTACCCCAGGCGAAGTGGAATCTGTATGAGAGTACGCGCAAACGTGCGATGACCGTCTATAAGTTAGATACGCGCTGACTATGCGTCGTTGTTTTAGGGAATGGATCAATACCAAAGTATATAAGGCTACGAATCGAAGGCTCGTAAGAATAAAAAAGGAAGGAAAGCACTAGTTTTTTGCTTGACTTTAAAGATTCGAGTCCGTAATATAAGCAAAATCCCCAATTTTTTTACCTTTGGCCAATCACACCGGCCTGCCTAATTCCTTTTGGAACAGATAAAAGAAAAGGTCTCCAAGAAAGATGTCCACCTCGCTCTTCAATTATGTCGAGATGAAGGGGCCGCCGCGTCTTTTTAGGTGTTATATCGCACCAGCTTAAAGGGGTGAACTGTATCTATGGAAAAAAAGAGAAATATCAAGTTGGCTACAAGTGCGGGAACCCCAAAGAAAAAATCAATTAAGCGGACCCGATCGGTTCGGGCCGGGCAGGCCAAAAGTAACCCTACGAGATCGGACACGGAATCCTCGCTTCAGCGAACGGCGACGTCCCCGACTGAAGAGATCGATAACGTCATGTCCATACTTGAGGACATGGATATAGAGACGGTTGAGGTCTCGGAGGAGGATAAGTCTCCGGACTCGGTACAAAGCACTGATAAGGCCCCGGCAAAAAAACAAGGGGAAGGAACGCTCGGGCAAGCCGCCCGTCCCGCAACGGCGGAGTCTGTCACGGGAGATACTTCTGATCCGGTTAGAATGTACCTCCAGGAAATGGGAAATATTCCGCTTCTTAGCCGAGAGGAAGAGGTGGCTATCGCTAAAGAAATAGAAGCAGGAGAGAAACAAATAAAACAGGAGATTTTTTCCGCACCGTTATCCCTTCAGTATATTTTATCGTTGGGAGAACGACTTAAGGTTGATGAGTCGGAGGCTCGTTATATCTTCGGTGACGAGGAGGAAGAAATCGATAATGCGGGTAAAGAAGATAAACGTATTAAGATGTTTTTGAGTAAGATGCGGTCCCTCAGAAGGCTAGCAGGAGAGAGGGAGAAGGCAGAACACCTCTCGAGGAAGAGGGGTCCTGTGAAAGAACGAGATAGAGCCCTCAAGCGAGCTGGGGACGTTCGCGAGAAAATACGCGCTTCACTGGATGAGCTTCCAATTGGAAGACGGCATATTACGGTCGTTGTTGAGAAATTAAAGGAAGTGGGCGAGTCGCTCGAAAAGCAGGCACGAATTATTAGACGACAAGAATCGAAGTTCAACTGCAAGGCCTCCGAGATTGTTGCACTTGCGCGAAATGGCTCAGGAAAGACCGGAGCCACGCAAGGGATTAGCGGTGGAAAAAGTACAGTCAAATTACAAGAGGCAAGAATTCAAGAAGCGAGTCAAGTAGTCAAAGAGGCTAAGAAAGAAATAGTTCGTGTTGAAGGACAGTTGGGAACCAACATTGACGAGATGAGGAAGTCACTCAAGACTATTGCAAGGGGAGAGGCCCAGGCTCAAGAAGGTAAGCGGCGACTCATTGAGGCAAACCTTAGATTGGTTGTCAGTATAGCGAAACGTTACGTAAACCGGGGCTTAGGGTTTCTCGATCTAATCCAGGAAGGCAATATCGGTCTGATGCGGGCTGTCGAGAAGTTTGAGTACCAGCGCGGCTATAAGTTCTCTACGTATGCGACTTGGTGGATTAGACAATCTGTGAGCAGGGCTATTGCTGACCAGGCGCGCACCATCCGTATCCCGGTACATATGATAGAGACGATTAACAAAGTTCTACGTACATCGCGATACTTGGTGCAGCAACTTGGCCGAGAACCTTCGCCCGAGGAGATAGCCGCACAGATGGAGGTCCCAGCCGACAAAGTACGAAAGGTGTTGAAGATAGTTAAGGAGCCAGTTTCTTTGGAAACACCTATTGGCGACGATGAAGAGAGTTCATTAGGAGATTTCGTGGAGGACCGACAGACCCTCTCTCCGTCTGACGCGGCAATGGCGCTCAGTTTGGAAGAACAGACTCGCAAAGTCTTGGCCACACTGACCCCTCGCGAGGAACAGATTTTGCGAATGCGGTTTGGGATAGACGAAAAGACTGATTATACACTCGAGGAAGTAGG
>CAZSWX010000189.1:0-5217 GCA_964610865.1 uncultured Enterobacteriaceae bacterium | reverse complement strand
AAAAACCACTTGACGAGATCGTCCGGCATAAATACAGCCAGGTAGGGATACTTTCGCGAAGGCTCAGCGCACCACTCGACCGTTTCCTTACTCCCAAATCCAGGGATCCACACAGGCGGGTGGGGCTTCTGCAGAGGCCGCGGCCACACATTCACATATCGTACTTGATAATGCTCACCGTCAAATAGAAACGGGCCCGTCTCCGTCCAAGCACGGACAATTAGATCGTGCGCTTCACGGAACCTCGCTTGCGAATATGTAGGGTTCACGCCCATGGAATAGTACTCCTCACCTATCCCTCTCACGAACCCCGAAATCACCCGTCCTCCCGTCACTACGTCTAGCATCGCAACTTCCTCAGCTACACGTAGTGGATGGTCTCTCAAAGGCAGCCCATTACCAATCATGGCAATTTTTATTCGAGACGTCCGCCGCGCCAGCATCGCAGCTACAATGTTCGGCGAAGGCATGGTCCCGTAAGCGTTTTGATGGTGCTCGTTAACACATACGCCTTCGAACCCCAATTTCTCAGCGTACTCTAGCTCGTCCAAGTACTGGTTATAAAGCAGGTTCCCTTTTTCAGGGTCATAATATTTGTTTGAGAGTGTAACCCATGCAGAAGGATGCTTCGATTTATCAGCGAAATCATCCGGCAAGTACGGATAGGGCATCAAATGGAAATTATAGAACTGCATTTCGTGCTCCTGCCGACGTACTCCTCCTTAGTCCTGGACCATCCGCTTCTCTACCCAGCCTTTGTCAAACGGGGTCCAGAATTCAAACTTGACCCGCAACGTCTGAATTTTCCACGTACCGTTTACCCGCTTGTAATCGTCAGAATATTTGGCCGCACCCCAGACGGCCTGGTCACCTTGGTCCCCGGTCATCGTGCACGGTTGGAACAAATACCATTGCCCTGTTGCATCATCACCATCTACATCGATGATCGGATTCATGACATTGTGCACCGCAAACGGGATCACCTTTGTCGCACCGGTAAAGAACTTCTCAATGGCCGGTCGCCCCTCGTATTTACCGAACACATCGACGCCCCCGTCCCATACCCCGTCTTCGGCAAACAAGGCGCCAATCCCCTGGGGATTGTAGCCATTATCGCAATGGGCACAGTACTCGGCTTTCACCTTTTTTATGGCCTCGATGTCCTCCAATACCTGCAGTCTCGCCGCTAGTTGTTCTATATTACTCATGCCACCCTCCTTGGGACGCTAATTTGCATTGCTGAGCATCAACAATTTTATGCCTGTTCCTCGCCTGCATTGAACATTAATCCCGTGTCCTTAATAGCCGCTAACACTCCAGGTCCTGTCTGATCTATTTTTTCCGCTACGCTAGCAGGGAATGCAATATCTTGCATGTCGTGAACACCGCCCGTTATCAACACCTGCAACACCCCTTCTTCATCTCCGACATTTGTGAAACACCTACAAACACCGGGCGGAACAGACACCGTGTCAAACTGGTTCAACACAAGACTGTGCTCGCCCTCATCTCCCCAGCAGATCTCGAACGTTCCGTTCAAACACGTAAAAGTTTCTTCAGTCTTATGATGGGCGTGCAATCCCGGGCCTTGCCCGGGAGGGCAAACCGCCATCGTAATAGAAAATCCGTTCGCGCCCGCGATCGGCGCGGGTCCAAAAGGTCCTTCTCCACCCTTCGAGGATAACACTGGCAGGAGTTTGCGAGCATAAATATAATCGCGAGCCTTCATTGGGACTTTATCATTCAGCATTGCAGGTATAGGCTTGAGCGCAGCGTATCGGGCAACACGCAATTCCATTTGTTCCGGGGTCACGTTAATTGTCTTCATGGGCCCTCCAAGGCTGAGGTTTACCACCGATGCGAAACGGTCCCGACCACCAGCAACATAGCCAAGGGAATTCTATTTGCAAAGACGTCACAAAATTTGAGAAAGTGGACTCAAAATTGGAGCAAACTTGAAGAGGGGATTCCAGTTTTGATGAAGCGTTCCATAAGGAGGTGGCCGATGCCATTTTTTCTCTCACTTGTTAGTCTGCTGATCTGCGCCGGTTCGGCATGGGCCGCGGATCAACGAACGACCATGACCCTCGAAACATTCCTGCATTGGGTCGAATCCAATAGAGACGCGGTTACGGAATTCGAGCCCGGTGCGGTTCTAAAGAGCAACGACATTGACAAGGTGCGTCCTTATATCCACCCCGGCTACATGGAAGAGTTTGAGTTTCCTGGCGCGGAGTTCCCCATAACGGCGACAGGAGATTACTCGGCCCACCAGGCGTACCTCGATGCAACCGAGCGATTTGCCACCCAAACGCGATTACGCGATGACGGTAGCCTTCAGGATTATATCGCAGGCCAGCCCTTCCCTAACAAGCAACTCACTTTGGACGACCCCTTGACCGGTCTCAAAATTGGATGGAACTTCAATTTTCGATGGCAGCACTATGGCATCAAAGTCACAAATTTCCCCACCGTCATGATCAAACCAGGTGGGACATATGATGCCCCCTCAGGCCTCCCCCCTGGGCTCATTGAATCACAGGGGACAATAGAGCGCGTGCTGCATCAACGGTACCAAAGAGTATACCATAGCCACTTGTCGATGTTGGCGAACGACAACTATACGCTGCCCCTCGACGGCGCCTCGGAATTCGAATGGAAGGACATCAACGACTTCACCGATCCGTACGAAATGCGTGGGCTACGCGTACTGATACAGCGTTCGAGCGACCCTCACCGGCCCGACCAAGCATGGACATATGTTCCTTCGCTTCGCAAGGTGCGCCGCGTGTCCGCGGAGGAGAAGGCAGACTCATTTCAGGGGTCGGACACCACCCTTGACGATTTCTTTGGGTTTTCCGGTCGCGTATTAGAATACGATTGGACGTTTCATGGACGGGTGAACATTCTGCACATTATGAATTCTCCCCACGAACACGCCCGCTTCTACGGGCCAGCGGGACGGGCCCCCTTGGGACCATGGGAACTGCGCCGAGCCCTCGTGGTAGTACTACAACCCAAAAGGGCCAACCATCCGTACAGTAGCAAAGTTCTTCTCATGGATACCCAAACGTACCGTGTCACCTCCGGTTTGGCCTTCGACCAGGAAGGACACCTTTGGAAGGTTTGGGGCATGCAACACTCCTGGTCAGAGGACGCGAGCCATTTACGAGAGATGAACGAGGGCACCCGCATTAGCCGTTACCTCGGGGTGACCGTAATAGACCTCAAAACCAATCAGGCCTCATTATTCCCTGCCCTCGGCTTGGGGTACCCTAAAGTCGCCGTCGACGAAGTTCTCACGCTCTACGATGTCAATAAACTGACGGAAGGACGGCGGTAGCCGTTGTGTCGCACAACACAAACGTGTCCTATATGTGGGCCTGGCCAAAATACGATACGTGGACGTCACAAGATAGAAGGATTTCTCTCGGTCGTCTAAGCTAGCCAAACACACGATTTCCGTCTACGATCCTTGAGCTCGAGCCAACAATCTGGAGAACATATGAAGCGTCTCGCAGCCGCACTTCTGTCTTTTGGTCTTTGTTGGACAGGGTTTGCCCTAGCGGACCCCTCGTCGCCCACCCGCTCATGGCGCACGGTCGACGAGTTCACCGCAGAAGAGAAACACCTCTTTGACCCTCGCGAGGAAACGCCGCGCGATACAGAGAGACCGTATATGCCGGCGGAGCGGTATCCGTTCCAATCTCCTTTTACCGCGGAGGAAATGGGCTATCGGGCTCATGAATTCAGCCATTCGCCCCGCTGGTCATGCACTTTCGTTGATGTGAGTGGCGCATTAACCGCCCACGGCTACCTTATCACCGAAAAAATGCATAGCCCCATTTTTTATGTCCCGAACGCTGAAGGCCGAGACGGTCTCGAAGCCGAGCTCTACGGGACAGTGCCTGGGGAACCTACTCGCAAACTTACTGCCCATATTTACTTTCCCCCTGAAAATTCCGGAAACCAAATGAACATGACTATGTACCGCGCCGGCGAAGACAGAGGTACCCGCTGGGACATGTTCATCTACTCGCCTGCCCTGCGCCGGGTACGCCGTCAGCCCCAACCAAGGCGAGGTGACCGATTAGCCGAAGGAGCGGAGAGCTTTGATGACATTTTTGGGCGCGACCCATGGGAATTCTCGTGGAAGCTTATCGGGACGGATACCCTCCACGAGACGGTCCGATTTCCCAATACCAGGCCAACGATTACCTTGGGCAAGTCGGACGGTACACTGCACGAAGTCGCAACGGATCAAATAAAAATGATGGGGGACACCTATCCATTTTACACGGATGAGGGCGCCGTCGACTGCTGGGTCGTTGTCGCTACCGTAAAAGACGAGTGGTTACCTGGCTATTACGCGCCAAAAATTCTGTATTGGCTCGACAAGCACCATTTCTACCCCTTACGAATTGAGCAGTACAATGAAGACGGGGAACTCTTCTTCATTGAGACGCGCGTGGCGACACAACTTGTCCCGAGGATGGAGGACAAAGGATACGGTCAGGTGTTCAGCCACTACTGGGACCTCACACTTGATTATATGCGCTATAGCGTGCACGACACACACACCCTCAAAGAATGGTCTCCAAAGGATCAAGCCGTCTTTTTTAGCCCTAGCATGCTCCCTCGGGCCTGGTCATTTGCTCCGCGTAAGAGCCAAGCAGAAGTGCTTACACCCGAGCAGTACTTTTTACGTCCACTTTTAGAACGAGGAAAGTTTCCTAAACACAGGACCATCAAACTGTCGCCGGACATTGAGGAAAAAATTCGGTCTCAAGAAGAGGCCGGACATCTAGTGTTCTTCGAAGATTCGGACAATGAATAACGGCGAAAATCAGCGCCGCCCTTCGGTCAGTTTGTTGAGATTAAACAGTTCATCAACTTCTTCTGGGTCCACTGCCGGATAATCGGTCCCGACGGTCGTAAGCAGTGTCGCCCGATCACTTTTCACATCAATAGTAGCGACACCAAGAAAACGCGAAACAAAGGTCCCCTTGTTCCGCTCGGGCAGGTCCTGTGCGTCTTCGGACCACGAGTTGACATGATTCCAAATCTTCCATAGCCGTCCTTCTCGGTCAAACGCCATGGCGACCGTCACCACCGCCGTCTGGCGGTCAACAAACAAGAGCTTGCTGCTGTAAGGGTAGTTTGGTTTTTGGGGGATCTGTTCCAAAATCAAGCACGAACGTACTTGCCAGCGGTCCT
>CAZSWX010000188.1:0-5274 GCA_964610865.1 uncultured Enterobacteriaceae bacterium | reverse complement strand
ACCAACGTTCAATTCTTCAAAATGTTTGCCACCCATTAACACTCCTCCTAACTTCAGCCACGCACAGGTCTGCTTACCATCTGCAGGCGGGCCATTCTCACGATTCTATCTGCGGACTCTCGATAAAGGGCCCGACCACTACTTTCCAGATAAAGCACCACGACACAAGTCACCTAATTTCCACTACGCGCAAGACGTTCTCGTATAACACAAACCGTCTGCCGCATACCAAGCACGACCATCCTTAGCGGTCAGAACGGCATGAATGGGCTTCGTACCGGTAAAATGGTTGCCCTCCGTATCGAGGAAGTCAAAAACAGGGCCTTTGGTCACCCTACCTAAGGAGGAGGCCGTATTTCAGATGAGGCTTTCCTACGTTGGCGTCAGGAAAAGTTCTCGGATCTAACGGCGCCGATCTCGGACGATTCTCTTTCCCACTTAACAGCTGCGAAAAACAATCCTTCTTCCCCTATTCACCAGGTGTCCTCGTGTACCAACTGCTCCAGGCGTATTTTCCTCTTTGATGGGCGCGCTGGTAATTCGGCAGCATACCCGAGCGTTATCAAACCGACAGGACGAACGTGATCCGGAAGCTTTAAGATCTCAGCCACACCCACCGGATCATAAGAACCGACGAAGCACGCACCAACGCCTTGCTCCGTCGCGCCGAGCAGGATCAATAATGAGGCGAACGCTGTGTCGACGAGACTATAGAAGGTCCCGCGTGTTCCATATTGTTCTCCCATCCTCAAAATATTTGCGCATGTGACAACAATAACCGGGGCCGTCACCACGGACGTCTGATTCCCCGCAGCCTTAGCAAGCCCCAATTGAACTTCCGAGTCACGCACAACTACAAACTCCCAGGGCTGAAGGTTGCCAGCGCTCGGTGCCCGGGACGCATAGTCCAACAGTTTGAGAACCGTTTTCCGGGGGATGTCCTTTGCCTCGTAACGGCGAATCATCCGACGCCGCCTCACGACCGATCCAAAGTCGTTGGCCTCCTCGATTTCTTCGGCCGACACGACACCAGGGACCTTTCCGAGAACCAATGCCGCCGCCAGCCCTTTCAAAACGCGCCGGCGGTTCGGACTGATTTTAGGCATAAGCTATCGTTCGTTTCGGTGTTGGGCCTTCGCTTCAACGATCGACAAAGCGCAAAACGCTCACCCCACCCGTCTGAGAATGGCCAAGAGGAATCTTCTTCAACTCTTCGAGGGTATCCGCATCGAAAACTGCTACATCGCTCCAGTTGCTCCCGCAATAAACCTTCTCGCCTTCGGGATGTACGAGGGGCGCAAAATAAGTATTCGAGAGTGGGACTTTTTTCTCAATATGCCTCGTGATTGGATCAACTTTCCACAAGTGGTTATAGGCGAAATACACCTTGTTTGTATGCTTCGAAAGCGCGCCAGTTATGACATATTCGCCTTCTACGAAGGGTTGGAGCTCGACTACTTTCAATTCGGGGTCCTCCTGCGTGAGGTCCAACGACCCGATGCCCAGGGTTACCTGTTTGGTAATTGAATCTGTTGTAAACGTCCCAAAAGAGACAAGATGTCCGCTTTCTTGATACGTCCCGCCCATGGGTATGCCGTCGGTACGTGCGATTCCCGTGATGTTGCGGTTCGCCAACGGAACGACATCCAATAAGCGCCCGTCGTCCGTACTATGTACGAAAATATCCTGACCGACGCTAAACAAGTACAACCGCCGCCCATCTTTCGACGAGGCCAACCCCATGACTTGCCGAGGCGCGGGAAACGTCGTTAGTGTCTCATTCGTAGTGAGATCAATCACACGAATTCTATTATGTTTTGCTGTATACCTACCCAGGTCTTGTTCCACCGGCATCTCGTGAATAAAAAGCCGAGTGCCTTGCGTATTAACGTCGATCGCCATCGTCCGTACCAGCTCATTGTCACTTGACAGATCGAAACTTTTTACTTGTTTCCCTTCGTCCAAGTCGACCATGGCGACGCTTCTGGCGAGATTATTCACCACGTACGCGAACTGCGGCTGTGCAGGGTTCGGAGCTATGTACAGAGTAGGCCCCCGGCCGTCCAACGCTATGTCCTTCACCACAGTGTCCGTTTCCGTATCGACAACAACGATGTTATTTGGGTGCGTACTCGCCAATAAGTACCACTTTGCCGAGGCCGTGTGCGGCGCCAATACAACCACACATGCTATGAAAACGACCCAGCCGAAGCCGCCACATCGTCTTTGCACTGTCCCCTCCTTATGGTTCTGGTCCGGAAAATGTAGGCTAGCCTTATTTGTCGACCTTGGGGAAAACTACGTCAAGATTGCGCCAATCTTCCTGGTTCATACCCGAACAACCCTTCGCCCACTCAGGCGCATTCTGAAGGCTGTCGGGGACTTGCGCCGGCCACCAACAGAGGTTGGCACAACTGAGCAGGTCGGCTTCCATCGGCGCGCACATACTGCTCACTCCACCCCACGGATTTGCTTCCCACCCGGGGTTGAATATCGTCGTACACCCGATAGGCTGCGCGAGGCCGACGACCTCTTCCGGGATCTCGGCCTTACCGTCTCTCTGTGTTACAACGGCTTCCACCGCTTCGGCCTTTTTGTTCGCAGCTTTCAGATGTTTCATAACTGGACTCCTTAGTCCACATTAGGTCAGTTCTTTTGGCGCGTCACTCCTACCTCGTACCACATACTGTTCAATAAACCCAGGGTTTTCTTTCTGTAGTTCAAGGTAAGCTTTTATACCAAATTCCGTCCACTCCCGCAGGAAGTCACAGTAGTGAAGATTCGGTAATGCAGCATCGCCGAATTCGGTCATGGCCTCGTGGTAACAACCGCCCCCGCACAGTCCCCGGATCCAACAAGTTTGACAGACCGGCTTATTGCCGAGATGGGCTCCGTTTACGAAATCATTGAGGCGATCGTAGTCTAGCCCCTCCTTAACACTCCCGTATTTGTGTTCCTCCGTGCCGGGAAACCGATGGCACAAATACACGTCGCCGTTCCCGTCGACATCTAACAACCCTAGGCCTGCTCCACAGGGAAAGTACTTATTGGTCCCCAAGTGGACATCTGTCAACAAAGTGCTCAAATTTGAAAACCCCGTGTACTTGTTAGAGCGCGCACGCTCCACATAAATACTACCTAATTCCCGAAATTGGTTAAGCAACTCGCGCAGATCCGTAGATTCAAGACCATAGTCCGTATCCGCTTTAGCCGTTACTGGAGAAAATCCTACTTCAAAAAACCCTAGTTCTGTCAAGTGCGCGTACGTCCGCACGATGTCTATCGCGCCCTTCGTCACCGTAACCCGGGCAACCACCGGCCTCGCGTCATAGCGCCTAAGTAGCGGCTCTATTCGTGACAGCAACAATTCGTACGAGCCCCGCTGCTCGCCGCTCTTGGATAGAAAAACTCGCCGCTTATCATGAAGTTCTTTCGGTCCATCTATGCTAATAGTCACACCGAACCGATGCTCTTGAAAGAAACTGATTATCTCGTCTGTGAGCAGCGTACCATTCGTTGTCAGAGAAAAATCTATTTTTTTACCTTCCCGCTGAGCCTTTTCTTCTGCGTACACCACGACGCGCCGCATCAGCTTAAAATTCAGTAGGGCCTCACCGCCGAAGAAGATAAGATTGACCTCCGGACTAGCACCAGACTTCTTGAATAGGAAATCCACGCTTTCTCGTGCCGTGTCCCAAGTCATTTGCACTGGCTCACTACCATACTTTGCGGAGTCCGGTTCGTAACAATAGGTGCAGTGCAAATTGCATTTGTTGGCCACGTTCACGACGAGAGAACTTACGGGGAACCTCTCAACGTCGAGTATCGGCATAGGAGACACCTCAGCCGGCCGCTCTGCCGGGGAAAGGATCTCCAGGTTCACAAATTCTTGTATGGTTTCGATCAATTCGGCGGCCGCAAATCGCTCACCCAGTACATTCAAGATCTCCTTCTGGGAGGTGTGCGGGTTTCGCCGAAGGTGAACTACTAGAGCCTCAGCCATCGCGTCCATCACGAACATGGACATACTCTTAGCGGCGACCAGAACAGTGTCCGCCCCGTCGCTGCCTTGCTGTATCACGTGTGCGTTTTCCGCTCGAAAATGTAACCCATCATTCATAGTGCACCCTAAAATAACACCTATTGCCGCATTCTTACTCGATTGGCGGAAATACGAATTTCGCGGGCATGACCAGCAAGTGCCCCCGTGCACCCATCGGCCTTTTTACCCCTTCGGGATGATACCAGGCCTCAACCCAAACATCTCCCACGTTGCCTTCTAACATGTGTCGACGTTCATTGGGCCCGTCCTCGTTAGGATGGAATAACCCTGCCTCGTCGATCGCACCTACAAATTGTATGTCATCGTCATTAGGCCGTTTAACATACTCTTCGAGTTTCCAACGCACCGGGTCCACTCGTCCTACCCGGACATCATCGTCCGTTCCCTTCTCACTGTCGGGCCCGTTAGCATAAGCAACAGCCTCATACTGCTGAAAAATCTTGGGCGTTCGTATACCTCCCGGCCGGGCAAATCCGCGTTCCGGAAGGACCCGAATATAATCCACTTGATCATAGACGCTAATTTTTCCTTCGCCGGCAACCCCGTCGAGCTTCACCGTGCGAATGCCCTCACGAACACCCGCTTTCGCATATATTTCCGCTGATACCTGGTTGGGCCCGTCGAGCGTCAGCGACAACACACCAACACCTTCCCCAAAGGAAACCTTGGCCGATGACAAGAGGGCACCCGAGAACCCCGCCCCGAAAAGCCTCACCTTCTGTGGGCTGCCCGTCCGTATACCCTCCGGATTTACTGCGAGCAATCGCACGTCCGTCGTCACGCGATGCCACGTCTCATCCATTCCTAAGTCACCCAAATTAGTGAGAAGACGTCTGCCCGAAACCGTATTCCCGTCTTCGGTTGCGAAAAATATCTCGCGCTGCGTCATCTGACGGGCCCGGCCACCGTCTTCCTTTGCTGCGGCGACGCCTCGCCATTGATATCCAGCGTACACCGTGCCTTCCGTGTTCCCGCTCATCCGGGAGCCATCAGAAAACGTGTAAGAAAATTCGCCTCGGTACTGATCTGGGTCGTGCTCAACAAGGGTCAAACGCCCAGTATAATTGCCACCCTTCCCTGGGTCGTGACCGACAACCAGCCACTCGCCCTGATAACTAATCTTTTCTGTTGCCTGCCATTTCGTCCAGGCATCGGTGTCAAACGGCTGAGTCTTTATGAGGTGCGGCACAGCAGCTTTTTTTGCGTTGTCG
>CAZSWX010000187.1:2754-5277 GCA_964610865.1 uncultured Enterobacteriaceae bacterium | reverse complement strand
AGTCCAGAATTGATGGTCTCCGCTGTTAGGTGTTTCCCCACTTGTTCCTCCCTATACGGATTCAATGTTGTTCATTGGCCCGTGTCGCGGCAGAATCGTGACAAGGGTGGACCATGAAGATTTAATCATCAAGAAGTTCACACGTTCAGGAAGAAGTCGGTCGTGTCCACTTTTGCGGGGAACGTGCCAGCCGCTTTTAAGGGCATGACATGCCGTACGCCTGTGGAAATGTCAATTGTCATGCTGTGCGAGGGCCAGAGAACATCTTTATTCTTGACTTGTATTGCATTCTCTACGACTGTAGTTTCGGGACTTGTTATAGTGAGAACCTCGCCGATGAATCGCGTCTTTGAGATCAGTATTACGACGCGGGTGCTACCAACCGCTTCCGAAATATTTCTCTGAAGCAGTGCCCGTTGGCCTTAACCAAGATAGCTAGCCTGGGAGGTTACTCCTTTCTTAACTGTAGCGACACAGAATTCATGCAATATCGTTGACCTGTAGGTGCGGGGCCGTCGTTGAACACGTGGCCAAGATGAGAGCCGCAGCTTCCACAAAGCACCTCTGTCCTAACCATGCCGTGACTTTCATCGGACACGAACTTAACGCTTCCTTCGGAAGTGGGAGCCCAAAAGCTCGGCCACCCGCTACCCGAGTCGTACTTGGTTGTTGAGTCGAACAAGTCGGCAGAACAACATGTGCATTGGTAGATTCCGGTCTCTTTGCAATCATTATATTCCCCCGAAAAAGGCCGCTCGGTAGCTTTCATACGGCATATAGCGAATTGTTCCGTTGACAGTTCTGCGCGCCATTCTTCTTCTGTTTTTTTTACCTTCTCGCTCATGCTATCAACCTCCGTATTGGAATCCCGGACACTCCTGCCTTGCCGAGAGGCAAGTGCTTCAACTATATACATATAACAGCTTTATCGGGAAAGAGTGTAGGGTAAGGATATGGAAAACGTGAAAATAGGAATTGGCTTCGGGCAGTGGAAATTTGGTCTTCCGACGCCCGACCTCATTTGTACATGTGCAAGGCAAGCGGAAGAGGCCGGTTTCGATTCGCTTTGGCTTTCCGACCATATAGTCACTGTTAACCCTACGCTGGATATCGGTTGCTTGTTTGCAATGATTGCTGGGCACACGGCTCGCTTAAAGATGGGACCGAGCGTTTTTACTTTACCGGCGCGGCATCCCGTGCAGGTAGCGAAGACCTACGCTACACTCGACTATATCTCGAATGGACGAATGGTTATGGCCGTGGGAAGTGGTAACGACGTGCGCGACTTGGTGAGCTGTGGAGTACCCGCGACTGCGAGGGGCCGGCGGTTGGAGGAGGGTATACACGTCCTACGAAAACTTTGGACCGAGTCGAATGTTACACATGCAGGAGAGTTCTACCGATTTGAGAATGTGACCATAGAACCTAAACCAAGGAACGGTCCTCTCGATATCTGGATTGGAGGGAAATCCGATGCCATTTTGAAGCGGGGCGCTCGCTTGGGGGATGGCTGGTTTCCGGCATTAACTTCTCCGACGTCTTTTCGAAAGGATATGGAGAAGTTGAAGTCGTATGGCCAAGAATGCGGCCGGACCATCGACACTGACGAGGCGGGCGTGTTGCTTTTCACACATGTGTGTGAAGACCGAGCGGGAGCCGTTAAGGCGGTTGAACCGTTCTTCCACGGATTCGGAGTAGACCCAGAGAAAATCATGAATGCCTCGTTGATCGGTTCTGGTCGAGAATGCGCAGAGCAGATAGACCGCTTTGTAGAAGCAGGCTGCAGCAAGTTTGTTCTCCGGCCGATTTGTGCGCCTAGCGACATCCCTGACCAACTCTCCCGCTTCGGTGATGACATTTTGCCTGCATTTTTGTAGATACACGGTTGAGCATTGTCGATCGGACCAAGATGATTCGCGCCAAAATAGAGATAGAATCGTTGGAGCAGTATTCTGCTCCCTTAGAGGGACGGAGAGGAATGCTCCGTCTCGACTTCAATGAAAATACAGTAGGGCCTAGCCCTAGAGTGATTCAGGCGATTCGTGATCTCCCGGCTGAGGCCTACGCCACTTACCCCGAATACGCGGGCATAGCGGAGGCCTATGCAGCATCAATTAGGGTCTCTACGGAGAACGTGAGACCGTTTAACGGAGTTGATGCCGCCATACACGCCATCTTCGATGTGTATGGTAAAAAAGGTTCCACGTTCCTGACGACTGCGCCTACCTTCGGTTACTATGGCCCGTGCGCATTGCAACACGGGATGTTGCAGGATGAGGTGCTATATGAGGATGATTTGAGCTTTCCCCTCGAGACTATAAAACAGAGATTGGCGGTGAAACCCGCCCTCTGTTTTATCTGTAATCCGAACAACCCTACGGGGACTATGGTGGATCCGGAACAGATTCTGAACCTCGCGAGACTAGCACCGGACTCGCTGATCGTCGTTGACGAATTATATTCTGATTTCGCTCAAAAATCGGTTTTGCCCGAGGCGCCTGAACTTGAAAATGTCGTGGTTCT
>CAZSWX010000187.1:0-2654 GCA_964610865.1 uncultured Enterobacteriaceae bacterium | reverse complement strand
GACTGCGATGCTATCGAGGGGAGCCTGCGCACCAAAGGTATCCTTGTTAGGAACATGCGAGGCAAGCCGATCATACAGGGTAGTTTTAGATTGACTATCGGGACGTTGGCTCAGATGCAAGCGTTCATGGATAGTTTTTTGGAGGTTATCCATCGGTCTGGCAGGTAGCAGACCGAATAGAGAACTGGGAAAATGTCAGGAAAAAAGAGGACGGGCTTAAGATGTTCGGTTGGCTAGCTTTGGGGGATGCACATAATGTACTCCCAATAGGGTCGCAGCTACGAGTAATCGTGCGCAATGGACATATTTTTCAGTTGTAAGAGGTAGTCGATAGTTTGAGCGGTCTGTGTGCCACCCTACCTTGTATTTTGGACACTAACCCAGTTAAGTGCGTGGGGTGTGTAGGTATTGCTGGTCCATCTCATGAGGGAGGTCGTTGTGAGCGAAACCGCCTCTTCATTGGCGAAGCCGTTTTGCCCAAAAGTGGGAGCGGACCGAGGAGTCTTACAACCATGCGGAACAGGTTTCGACGAGCTAGGAAGTCCCCTGTTTAATGGGGGCGGGGCCAAACGTTCAAATAAGGGGGAATTATGGTCGCGAAACGCAAACTCTTTGATTATTTACCGTGACCTTTCGCCATGAGAACGAGGATCGTTCTCATAGAAAAAGGTCTGGATTTCGATCGTGTCTTGATCGACCTTCCGGGCCAGGAACAAAAACAGCCTTGGTTCTTGGCACTCAATCCATATGGGAAAGTGCCAGTGTTGGTTGAAGAAGGTGCCTGGGTTTATGAATCGGCTATTTGCAACGAATATTTGGAAGACAAATATCCGACGCCGTCTTTAGCCCCTGAAAATCCCGCGGGTCGAGCATCTATGCGTTTGCTCATCGAGACATGTAACAGCAAGTTTGTTCCGCCGATAATCCGTCTCCTGTATACGCGTAGGAAGCCAAAAGCAGAGCAAGATCCGGCCCGAGTCGCTCGTAATGTGGACAGGATTAGGGCGGAGTTTTCCAAACTCGAGGAGCTACTCATTGGGCGAGATTATCTTCTCGGTTCTTACTCTCTTGCCGATCTCACATTTACTCCGTTTCTTGGGTTGTGCGATCAACTGGGAGTGAGTCTTGCAACATACGCTAACGTGGAAGCCTGGGCTGAAAGGTTAAAATGCCGGGAAAGCTATGAAGAGGTTCGTATTGGTCTCAGTGGGTGAAGGGCCGACTTTTTGCAATTTTTTGCGAACAGTCCGCCATAAGTGAGGTTGGTTGTTATATTCGGATGAGTTTTCGAGAACAAAAAGGCGGACGAACAATATCCACGGCGGCATGTCCGGCCTATTGCATCGTCGTCTTTCTTTTAGTCTCTGTAGGTACTCTAGCTAGAGCCCAGCCGGCTAAAGTTTTTGTAAATTCTGCCGTACTGGCAATCGGTGAAAGGTCGGCACTGTTAGATCTTAAGAGTCAGCGAATAGTTAGTAGCGGCGAAAGTTTTGACTCCGACCTAAGCTTTCGGCCGGGGTCTGAGCCCCGGAAGGTTTCTGAGTTTCAATGTGAGCTTTTTCGTGATGTAGAGACAGGAAGACTTCGCTACGAGTGGCAACGGCAAGATCTATATCCTTTTGAAGAGACTTGGAACTATATAGAGGTAGTTAATGGCTTAGAAGGGGTTGTACAGGGAGCCGATGGCTACGACCGTCCCGCCGAACGGGCAATGTCGGCCTCCCGCGTTGCCGCTAGGCTGAAAGAAATAGGACGGTCGCCCGTGTCCGTTCTTATTCAGGCCCTAAGCCGTGCCGACTCTTTCCTCAGATTGATGGATGAAGTGGTGGACGGTCGGCGCCAAGTGGTCGTCTCCTACAATGCTAACGCCCAATTAGTAGTCCTAGCTATAGATGCGGATACGAGGCTGTTGACGAAAGTCGCTTTCGTGGAAGATGATCCGTTACTCGGCGATGTTCGCAACGAAGTGTATTTTGATGACTGGCGTTTGGTTGGTACATTGAAATTGCCTTTTGAGCGTACCTATTGGGTAAATGGTCAGAAGGTCAGGGTTGAAAGAGTCCATTTGATCCAGAACGATTTTGACCTCTCCTACGTCGATTTTACTATCCCTGAGACCATAGAACAGTCGGAGGAGTGGAACGGAGAACGTGGGGAGTTTAGTTCACATTGGGTGTTACGGCAAGCCGCTCGCGGTAACTTGATTGACAACCCCCCGTATGAGATAGAATTACTGGAAATCGTACCAGGCGTGATGCATGTGCTTGGAGGCGCATATCGTAGCCTAGTCATTGAGATGGCAGATTATCTTATCGTTGTTGAGGCTCCCGGGAATGATTAGCATTCACGCTCTGTATTGAAGATCTTGAATAACCAATTCCCCAACAAAAAAGTCCGGTTCGTGATTAACACTCATTTCCACTCTGATCATGCTGGTGGTTTGAGGACTTACGTGGCAGCTGATGCAATCGTTGTGACGAGCTCAATTAATTTAGAGCTGTTTCAAAACGCATTTCGCACATTACATACTCGCGTGCCAGACGCTTTGCAGCTCCGCCCGCGCATTGCAGTGTTCGAGGGAGTGAATGACGAACGGAAGTTCTTCGTCGACGAAAATCGCGTTGTAATTGTTGTCCCTATCGAGACAGAACATG
>CAZSWX010000186.1:0-5279 GCA_964610865.1 uncultured Enterobacteriaceae bacterium | reverse complement strand
ATGCGGCCCTTTATCTTTCAGTTTTAAACAAACCTTTTCCTCCAGGTTTATGACTGGTTCCACCGAGTGAATACGAAAAAGTCCCCCGCCTTTAGAATTGCTGCAATAGTAAACCCAACTGATAGCCCTAGTGTTCATCCCATAGGAAGTGCGTCGAACCGACCCACCCTAAACGGCTCAATAGGTAAGTTTGGCGTCTCGCCCATTACAAGGTGAGATACGATCGAACCAACGGCGGGCGCGAGTTGAAAACCGTGCGCAGAAAACCCAAAAGCGTGGACAATGCCGGGCTCCTCTCCACGTCCAATAACGGGAAGCTTGTCCGCTGTATAACCTTCAATCCCGGCCCATGCACGAACAACGTGTGTATGTTTTACCGCAGGAATGATCGCGCGCGCAGTTTTAAGAAAAGTCGTTAAACCCGCCAAGTCAAGGCGCGTTCTATTTTCATCAGGATAGGCCGCCCCACAAACGCCACCGCCGATAAGTATCGTGCCGTTATCGTATTGTTTGAATGACAAGGCGGCGCCCAATGCTCCGACCACCGGTTCAACGAAAACCGGCATTCGACTAGTTATTACTAGCATGGGAGCTCGTGCCTCGATGGGTAAATTATCCCCAAACCAGCTTGCCAGTTTTCCTCCCCAAGCCCCGCAGGTGTTGACTACCGATGGTGTAACAAATTGTCCCACCGGAGTTTCCAAAATCCAAATATCACCCTGTCGTTTTACCCCAAGCACTGGCATACCTTCTTCAAATCTCACACCAAGCGCCTCTGCCCTGCGCTTAAAAGCTACGGTAGTCCGAAACGGCGAAGCTGCACCATCCGCATCAACATGAAGAGCCCCAATGCAGCTTTCGCTAGCCGCCGGCAGAAGTTCACGCAAAGTTTCGCGGTCTATTACCTCTTCATGCTTAAAACCCATTGCATTCAGTTTTCCAACGCGCGACCGAGCTTCACTTAGTTCCGTCTCGTTCCGCGCCACCTTTAGATAGCGTGATGAACGGTACCCACAATCATCATCGACTAATGCTGGCATGTCTTGCCAAAGTTCCCAAGCGGCCTGTGCAATAGGAACTTCGGCTAGGTTGCGACCAAGCCGTCTAACCCCACCTGCATTTACGCCAGATGCATGCCGGGCTACATAATCTTTTTCCAGAACAATTACCTTGAGGCCACGTCGAGCTATGTGCAGTGCCGCAGAGCATCCATGAATACCCCCACCAATAATAATAACATCGGCCGTGTGGGAGTTAGTTTTCATTAGCTGGCGGGTCAGCTTCCATTTCGGCCAACTCATCCAAAGGAATCGGTTTTATCGGTGGGCGTAGACGGTAATAACCGATGTCCTCGGGCTCGCGACCTGTCTCCTGACCAATGATCTCCTGAACGGTTAGGCCGCAATATCGACCCTGGCATAATCCCATGCCAGCGCGGCAATAACTTTTCAGTTGGTTTGGCCCAGCAATACCCATATCTATCACATCACGAATATCTTGTGCTGTCAGCTCCTCGCAGCGACAAACAATGGTTTCATCACTCGGCACACGAAAGTGCAAAGCTGGTTGGAACCAATAATCCAAGAATGGCCTAATACTTTTTTCCCGAACAAGCGCAGCGCTAACTGATTTAGCCTGATTTTCACAATCCGCTACATCAATTTTACCGAGCTCGGCAAGGCACCCTAACGCTGCTAATTGCCCAGTCGCCTGAGCCGCTTCCGCGCCACCTATGCCCATGCCATCACCCGCCACCACCAAGCCATCAACGTTGGTTCGCCCCCAAGCATCTATCTTCGGATGCCAACAAAGCTGAGCGCTATGCCAAAAATGTTCAATTCCTGCCGCCATGGCGAGGTTAACATTTGGCACCACACCTTGGTGCAGAAAAATATTTTCAGTCTTAATTTCCTGGGAAAGACCTTTTTGAGTTTGATACGAAATTCCATTTACCGCCGACTTTCCATGTATACGAAGTTCGGTAACATTATTCGCAATCTGGGTTCCACTCTTCCGAATCTTGGCCATCCAGCTGCGGCCCTTGGATAACATATCCCAACGAGAGAGGGCTCCCCCCACGTGCGGAAGAGCTTTCAATCGGCTAGATTTAATGGATGTATCTAGGAGGGCAGCCACCTTCGCGCCAGCCTTAAGGTATTGATAGGTAACTAAATACAGGAGTGGCCCGGAACCCGCAAAAACGGGAGCATCCGCAACTAAGCCCGATACCTTTAATAAGGCTTGTGCTCCACCAGCCATCATAACGCCTGGCAGGGTCCAGCCGGGAATTGGAAATGGACGCTCGATAGCCCCAGTCGCCAGAATTATCCAAGGCGCGCGCAAGAGACGCGCACTCCCCCCTGATGAAAACCCGACCTCGTGCCCGTCAGTAACTTGCCAGACATTTGCATGGGGCACATATTCTATCAAATGCTGGCTTCGAAGTGCCTGCGTCAATCTACGACCAGCAGCATATTCTATACCCAGGATATCATCAGTCCTTTCATCAGCGCTTTCGACGGCACGGTAAACCTGCCCGCCAGGCGCTGGCTGATCGTCGAGTAGCAGCACCTTTGCTCCGAATTTGGCCGCTGTCATCGCTGACGTCATGCCGGCGGGGCCAGCGCCGATAACAATGATGTCATAGTCCATGATCGACTTCCCCACCCAAAGGCACGACCTCAGCCGCGCCACGCTGACGCCTTACCTTCATTCCCGGTTCAACCAAAATCTGGCAAGCTTGCTGGTTAGGTTGTTCGTCGATAACGACTAAGCACTCAAAGCAAACCCCCATCATACAAAAGGGTCCCCGCTCACTCCCCTTTTCTTGCGTTACGCGAAATTCATTAATACCTCCAGCCAAAAGAGCCGCTGCTATTGTTTCTCCCGGCTGGGCATAAATCGATTGACCTTCAAAATCGAGCATTATGGGGTTAGTCTGCGGCTTTGATATTCGCCTAAACATTAAGGCGCTCCGCGCTTAGCGCTGAGAGCTCATCTCCCAAAACGCCATTCGCTACAAAACGTGCATAGGTGAGAGCATGGACAGCAGCCAAGGTCACGCCAGAGTGGCATGAAGCAGCAAAAGCCCCTGGCATTAATTTAGACTGGTCATAGATTGGTAGCCCATCTGGAGTCATAACCCGAAGTGCCGCCCAAGTACGAACGACCTTCATTTTGCTAAGGAATGGGAAACTGCGGCGAGCTCGATCAGCAATATTTTTACCAACCCGTGGCGTCGAACGAATATCAAACCCAAGCTCCTCTTTGGAATCGCCAATCATCACCGTGCCCTCGGCGGTTTGGCGAAGCTTGGTAGTGGGCATATCAAGGAATTTTGCTACCCGCTCACTAACGAGGATCTGCCCCTTAACCGGTCGCACCGGCTGCTTGAGGCCAATCATAGGGGCTAGTTCACGGTTACCAAGACCCGCAGCCAATACTATTCGCGCAGAATGTATTTTTAGATCTCCCGTCTTCACAAGAAAACCTTCACCATCACGGCTTATTTCTAAAACCCGGCTCCCCGTTCTTAGGACGCCCCCCAGGTCCACAAAAGCACGCTGCATGGCGCGTAGCAGATAAAGCGGGTTAACATGGCCATCATGTGGTGAAAATGACCCACCAACTACTTCCGGACCTAGGCCCGGTAGATATTCACCAACAGCTTTTCGGTCCAGCATCTCATGTGTAAAATCTCCCTTTTGGTGCCCGCTGAGGGTCGAAAGAAGTTTTGCTCGCGCATCGAATTCGGATTCACTCAAACACAGGTGAATGCCGCCCCTTCGGCTATGTGCAAGTTCTATGTGGGTACGGCCTTGCAACTCTGTTGCAAACTCGGACCAAAGCATAGACGATAGCTTAGTCCAATTGGCATAGGCTGGGCTACCAACACCCTTGCCCTGTACCCAGACTAAACCAAAATTGCCGCGCGCGGCACGAAAAGCCACATCCCCTTCATCAAGAATAGCCGTGGTGAGACCTTCGCGCACCAGCCCGAAGCCAATTGCCGAGCCAAGCATTCCGCCACCAATGACAATAGCATCAAACGTACTAATCATCTAAAACGATCAACACGATAGGGATCCATATCAATATTGGGAGGAGCACCAGCAACAACCTCAGCGACAACCCGGCCGGTGTTGGGAGCCATTCCAAAACCGTAATGACTATGACCGAATGCACAGAAAAGACCCTCCTGGCCGGGGATTTTACCCAAGCACGGGAGGCTATCTGGGAAAGAGGGTCGGCTACCCATCCACTCAATCCTGTTATCCGTATTAATGTTGGGAAATAAATTACTAGCAAGACGCACGAATACCCGTGCTCGACGGTAATCGGGCGGCACATCCAAACCGGCAAACTCTGCCGTCCCGGCGCAACGCACCCCAGCTTCCATAGAGCTGGCAACAAATTTGGCGTCGGTATCCATTATTGAATTATTTACAGTTATACCAGGGTCCTTAAACACAAGGTGATAACCCCGTTCCGCCTCCAACGGCAACTTGTAACCCAAAGGGGCAAGAAGGCGTGCCGACCAAGCTCCAGCCGCAATTACCACCCTCTTAGCTTCGAGCTCACCACCATCTGTATGTAAGGTCCACCCCCCCTCAGAGTTAGGCTGGATACGGCGTACACCTCCTCTTTGAAAAACAGCCCCCATACGTTTTGCCTTCTTCGCCAAGGCTTTGCCAACTCCTCCTGGGTCTAACGCGCGAGCCTGACCCTTCATCAAAACGGCAGCCTTAAAATCAGGAGATAATGCCGGTTCAATCTCATGGAGTTGTTCTTGGCCCACAAGCTCGAGTGGCACACCCCGCTCTTCCCGAAGTGTCCAAGCAAGCTTCTTCAAATCTACAGATGCTGGATTTCGAAAAACATGTACGTACATGGAGTCAACTATCAAATGTTCGTAGCCCGTGCCATCCAGCATTTGCCGGTAGAGGTCAACGTTAGGCCGATTGAGCGCCTGCATGGCATCGGCGATTGCCGGCAATCGTTCCTCATTGCCAGCAGCCAAGAATTTCAGTGCCCACGGTATAAACTTGGGAAGATACCCTAGCCTGAGAGCCACGGGTCCTTCTGGATCAAGTAGCCATTTTGGAATACTGCGCCACATTCCCGGCATGGATTGTGGTATGCAAGTCCAAGGTGAGATCACCCCCGCGTTGCCGTGACTAGCACCTTCTGCCGGCTCGTCGCGATCAACCAATAGTACTTCGAAACCCTTTTCCAAGAGCGAAATCGCCGTGCAAATACCAACAATACCCGCACCGATA
>CAZSWX010000185.1:0-5290 GCA_964610865.1 uncultured Enterobacteriaceae bacterium | reverse complement strand
TATCAGAAGACCCATCATGGTGCTCTGTTCCTGAAGGACACACTATTGTTCTGAGGAACGGGGATGATCCGATAGTTGCAAGATTCTCGGAAGAGGTAGAAAGGTGAGGGAGATTGCGCTTTATCCCGAGCTTATGGGGCACGCGAGGGATTACACAAAATCTTTGTTCAATTCGGACACGTTGCGGCACTTCGACCGGAAACCGGATTTCGATTTTAGCCCAATAGGCTGGCATCTGGGACATATTGGGGTAACAGAAGGCTTCTGGGTTCTTCAAAGATGCTTTCACATGCCAAGCCTTTCGGTTGAATACGATAAATGTTTTTCCCCACTTGATAATCCAAAGCATAATAGAACAAACTTACCTCCCGTGTCGGACATTTTCGATTACGTTGACGCCGTTCGGTCGCAGGTCTTGACGTTGTTGGAGACGAGAGATTGGGCGGATGATGATCCTTTACTTAGTCAAGAAAAAATATTGAACATGCTACTGCAACACGAGGAACAGCACAGCGAAACTATACTTATGATCCTGAATCTGATTTTTGGAGAGTTATTCGATGCTGGTGAAGATCTGCCACAGTGCGACTGCGGACCTCGATTCGGAATGACAATTGCAGGAGGTGCTTCCGAGGAAATGATACGTGTTCCTGCCGGCCGCTTTGTTATGGGTGCTGATGATTGTAGGACAACTCTGGACAATGAAAGACCCGCAAACCAGATATATGTTAAGGAATTTTTGATTGACCGAGGACCAGTAACGAACGAGGAGTTCCAACACTTCATCACCAGAGGCGGTTATGAAAAACGTGGATGGTGGACCTCGGAAGGGTGGGCCTGGCGGCAAGATGCGTGCTACCCTCAACACCCTTTGCACTGGCGATTGGATAGCGTGAAAGGGCGTTGGTTAGAAATCGAACCGTTCGGGGCAAGAGAGTTGCCTCCCGGGGCACCGGTGACCTGTATCAGCTGGTATGAAGCGGATGCATTTGCCCGATCTGTGGGAAAGCGTCTTCCCACGGAAGCAGAATGGGAAAAGGCTGCAGGAGCGGTTGCACGACGCAAGATTGTTCAGGCCGCTGAGGGGAAGGACGCGGCATGTAGTATGGTGGGGGACGTATGGGAGTGGACCGACACGTGGTTTCATTCGTATGCTGGCTTTCAGCCTTTTGCATATGCAGGCTATTCGGTTCCCTATTTTGATGGGAGACATAAGGTGCTTCGTGGCGGGTCATGGGCCACGCGCAAGCATGTTCTCAGAAAAACGTTTCGCAATTGGTATGAGCCTGGCACTAGAGCCGTGTTTGCCGGTTTGCGCTGCGCGAAGAATATAACTCACTGATATTTCTACACAAAAAAAACGAGAAGAAAGAAGTGGATTGTTCGTATGCCAACAGAAGTAGCCGAAAGTCGTCGCTTGCAAATTGTCACTCCTCGCGTCGCCCGTTCTCAGTTTTGCAGAGATGTTACGCTTGGATTACAGCAGACACAAAAGTTTTTGCTTCCTAAATATTTCTATGATGAGCAGGGGTCGCGATTGTTTGAGGCCATATGCGCTCAACCGGAGTACTATCTAACCCGGACTGAGGCACTGATCCTGAAAAATCATGCGGCGGATATTGTGGGCCAAACGGCGGGAACCACTCTTGTCGAATTGGGGAGTGGGAGTTCAGCAAAAACTCGGCTGCTATTTGATGAGTATCGTCGCCAGGAACAAAGCCTTCACTACGTTCCGATAGATATTAGTCCGACAATGCTCGAAGAAACCGTGAAGGGCCTCATGAAAGATTACCCCCTGATGTCGGTGGATCCGCTGGCGACGGATTACCTCAATGGGCTTTCGCAATTGCCCAATGCTAGGCGCAGGTTAGTTCTTTTCCTTGGCAGTAATCTGGGCAATTTTGACATAGAGCAGCAACGAGAATTATTCAAGACGCTCGCTGACGCGCTTCATCAAGGTGACCAGTTTTTATTAGGTGTCGATTTGAGAAAGCCGGTGAGTATCCTTGAGGCAGCGTATAATGACGTTGCCGGGGTAACTGCCGAATTTAATTTAAACATCTTGCGACACATCAACAGAGAAATGAACGCCGACTTCAATTTGGAAGAATTTTCGCATTTTGCCTTTTACAATGCAGCGTATCACCAGATTGAGATGCACTTGAGGAGTCGGCGTGAACAAAAGGTCTGGATTTCTGATTTGGATCTGACCGTCCCGTTCGCGGAAGGAGAAACTATTCACACGGAGATATCCAGAAAATTTGATGCTGGCGAGATCGAGGAGCAATTGCAACAGTATGGTTTTGTAATTCAAGCGGAATGGACTGATCCGGATTCGTTGTTTCTTCTGACTCTCTTCCGTTATGGCGGTTGAGCCGAAAGTAGGACAATGTTTGGAAATCGGGAATGAAGAAGCACATTTGTGTGGTGGCGGCCGGCGGCACTATAAGCCACGTGCTAGACCCGGTTACGAACGTAAGCATAAACGGGTTACGAGGCGCGGATCTCATAGAACAGATTGTACTTGACGGGATCTCTCTCCGAGCAATCGATTTTTCGTATCCGAATGGGGAAATTTCTTCGATAAATGATATCCTCAGGCTCTCCGCGGTTGTGAGGGGAGCCTTCAGAGAGGGGGCGCGGAGCGTCGTGGTAACGCACGGCACCGACGCCTTAGAAGATGTTGCTTATGCAATGGACGAGCTCGCCTTAGGGCCCGGTCCAACCGTCTTCACCGGAGCGATGCGTCCTAGCTGGGCGCCAGATTCCGATGGTGTGGATAACTTACGATCAGCCGTGAAACTCGCGACCTTTCCATTCTTGCTGAGTGGAACTTTTATCGTCATGGGTGGAACCTGTTTCGAGGCCTGGGATGTCTTCAAGGACCATACAGAAGCTTTAGATGCGTTTAGGACCTGGCGAGGCCAAGGGCATGACTATATGCGCGTTGAAGATTTGGGTGGCGATTGGAAACCCACGCACTGGAACCGACTGTGTGCAGTTCCGCCACCCATGGACCTTTCGGTACCGATCCTCACGTTGGGAGCGGGAGATGACAGTGCACTTTTGAGGCCTGATGTTCGGCAAAGTGAATTATCGTTGGATGGTCTGGTCGTGGCCAGCATGGGCGCCGGGACCATCCCGCCACGTACACTCGATCGCCTCACGGGGTTGGCCCAGACCGGGATTCCGATCGTGTGCTGTTCCAGCTCGCCACACGGGCCTACGATGCTTCGGTTATGCTATCCTGGTGCCTACGAAGATATTATAGCGGCAGGGATCATCTTTGAAGACGTTCTTTCCCCGCGCAAGGCGCGAATACGTTTGATAATGAGTCTCGCGCTCGGGCGACAATATAGTCGGTTTGAGGCTCTTCCGGATTGATTGTTGCCAAGGAAAAAAGTGCAGAGTCGGTCCGGGTGGATGCACTAACCTGGCACCAACGGGGAAATTCTGCTCGGTCACTAAATGAGGACCTGCACGATGCTCTACAGGTGTGGCAGCACGTATTCCCCAAATCGCTTTAATGATGTCATAATCTTTTCGTGATCTAGCCCCCCAAAATTAGGGATGAGGCTCACGTTGGTAACGCCCATCTCACGAATTTGCCGAATACGTTCGACGCACTGATCCGGGTCGCCGAATATAACCTTGTGTGGGTACATATATTTGTCGTAGTCAAACGTCTTAAACGCTTGACTCAGCCCCTTGTACGAAGCGTACTGGTCGGAATAGGCGTCTTCAGGGTTCGCCTTGACGACGGCCTCTAAATATCGGTGCATCGCGTGTCGTGGGGTCTCTGAAGCCTCTTGCTCAGAATCTCCGCAAAAAAACTTAAAGCCCCCTAGTACTTCGGCATCGTTAGTATGGCCATTTGAGTCGCGGTTGCGAAGAAATCGCTGTATTCGGTCTACTAGCATTTCTGAGTTAGGCAAGGCGTAGGGAACGACCATTAGGTTGTGTCCCATTTTGCCCGTCCAGTCGAAGGACTCTGGCGTAAAAATGCATGCGACGTAAACCGGAGGCGGTTTTTGGATGGGTTTCGGTATAACCGTGAGGTCCTTAAACTGTCGAAACTTCCCGTTGAAAGAATGTTTTCCACTTGTCCAGGCATTCATAATAATATCATGTGCTTCCTCGAAGAGCGCGCGACTGTCGCCCATATCCCGCTCGAAAGCGTCGTATTCGCCTTTTTGAAATCCGCGTCCGATGCCGAATTCTAGTCTGCCTCCGGACAAGCAGTCGAGCATCGCGTATTCTTCTGCGATTCTGATAGGGTCCTGCAGGGGCAATAGGGCTATGCCTGAGCCTATCCTAATGTTTTTGGTCCGCTGCGCGACTGCGGCGCCTATGACTGGCACTGAAGGAAGATGGCCGCCGTAGTTGTAGAAGTGGTGTTCTGCGAACCAGACAGAATGGAACCCCAGGGATTCGGCAATATCGGTTTCTGCCAGCATGTCTTGGTAGAATTGTGCATCGCTGTGGTGGACTTCGGGAAAGAAACTCGGAAGATGGAATAACGAAATTTTCATTCTTGGGACCTCCTTAGTTCCTGGCTTTCATATCTCAGTTTGCACTTGCATTGAAGGTATGGGTGCTTGCTGCGAAAGCCATTACTCCATACACCTGTACGAATGTCCATGAACCATCAACTCCCGCCATTGATTGTCATCTTCTTGGTTATTCATTTGTCCCTGCTCGGAGTCCTTGCGTATGCAGCCGGGGAGCGTGATGTGGTTTCGTCGTCGTTACCGTATCCTGACGGCCTACGGCCACAAGTGGACTTTTGGAAGAAAGTTTTTGGAGAGAATTCCAAGGATGAAGTGATCATCCATGACAGCCGCTACTTGGACAAGATATATGTCGTACTTGATTTCGCCCCTCTGGTAAAAGAGAAAGGGGAACGCGTGGCGAGGAAGCTTAGAGAGAAGCGTGTATCGAAAGAAATAAGGCGCATACGGGCAGCACTGCGTGCCTTGCACAAAGGCGCCGGCGGCGGGGGTTCATTAGAAGCGAAGATCCAGGAACTGTTCAAGGATGTGGACCGTAAAGGTAAGTATCGGAGGGCGGCACAGAAGGGCCGTATCCGTGCCCAATCCGGGATGCGCGAGCGGTTTCTCAAGGCGATTCAGGTTTCCGGAAAATATTTGACCACCATGGAAGACATTTTTCGCGAGGCGGGTTTGCCGACGGTACTGACCCGACTCCCTCTTATTGAATCTTCTTTTGAGATAAATGCTTACTCGCACGCGCACGCAGCGGGTATATGGCAGTTTATTCCGTCCACTGG
>CAZSWX010000184.1:3253-5298 GCA_964610865.1 uncultured Enterobacteriaceae bacterium | reverse complement strand
CGAAAAGGACCTCTACACTAGCTATAAAAATCCTTTCCATTGGGTCCTGACTGAGAGAGGATATTCTGGGCGTTCGCTTGCGGCACACCTTTGCAAGCCGACTTTTGCAAAACGGCACGAGCCTGTTGTACGTGCAGGCCGCGATGGGCCACCATGACGCTGCATTCACTCTTCAGACCTATGGGCACCTGCAACGGACGGGAGACACCAGTGAGGTGGACAAGTTAGATGCCGCCATAGCGCCCTTCAAAAGCGAGAACAAACAAATATATAAGGAGGCATAACTGACCCTATCCTGACCCTTGGTGCATCGAGTCGGTTGTGGTGAGGGCTAAGTTGTTGAAAAAAAAGCGCGCCCTGGAGGATTCGAACCTCCGACCTATAGATTCGTAGTCTACCGCTCTATCCGGACTGAGCTAAGGGCGCACGATGTGTTCCCGCCTGATTACGACGGGCACGGCGAGTCCCGTGGACCCTATCGGATAAGACTCCGCGATGGCAAGCCCGTGTCAATCGAGGGAGCGCCATCGTGTCTCCGTCTAGAGGGAGCGCCATCGTGTCTCCGTCTATTCGAGAGCCTATACGGACAGGGGTCTGTAGGAGCGCTTCTAAACGCCCTTCTCCTGCGTAGTAGCTTTAAGTAGTGGATAATTTCGTTTCGCAAGAACAAAAAGCACCGGAGGCCATTTTCCGCAGTGATGTAAACCCCGACCAAGGCGAACATTTCTTGTTTCTAGTCGTATACGGAACATCCCAACCTGTACATATTTGGAACGTGGCTTAGACTCTTTCCCTTGGAGACCGGGTGTGGTAGGTGTCTGGTTGCTGAACAAACTAGAACGGGGTTAGACAGCGGATTTTTGAGGTGGCGTGCCCGTTTAGGGAATTAAAACCACTTCCTTGCGACAAGGCCCAACCGTGGCGAATGTGCGGGGAAACGATGAGCTAGACCATAGGCGTGGATCGGAGCCGGTAACGTTGTCGCGTTACCGAGCGGGCCCTTAGAAAGGAGGACTGCTTTGGCAGACGTAAAATGGACGGAAAAAAAGGTTGCTGTTGGTGATAATGAGCTAGCCGTAATTGAGGGGGGGACGGGCGACCCTGTCGTGGTTTTTCACGAAGAATTGGGTCATCCGGGCATCACAAATTGGCATGAAGAGATGGCACGGGAATATACCGTGTTGATACCGCACCACCCCGGCTTTGGTCGAACGGACCGCGTGGAATGGATCAATAGCGTGCGTGACCTGGCTGCATTCTATGGGAGAGCTTTTAAGTCCGAAGGGTTGCTTCCTGCTAGCGTGATTGGATTTTCCTTAGGCGGCTGGATCGCTGCGGAAATGGCGGCTTGCAATGCCTCTCTTTTTAAAAGATTGGTGCTCGTTGCTCCCTTCGGAATTCGCCCACCGGAAGGCGATATAGCGGACATGTTTCAGGTAACGGCAAAAAAATATCTAGACTCAAGCGTCAAGACCATTGAGAAGAATCAGGAATTCGCAAAACTGTACGGTGGAGAACCCACGCCGGAGCAATTCGAAGCTTGGGAGGACGCCCGGGCGGAAAGTGCTCGATTAGCGTGGGTACCCTACATGTTTAACCCGAGTCTGGGCCCGTTACTCGAGTGTGGCGAAGAAGTGAAGACTTTAATAATTTGGGGACGCGACGATGAGATATCGCCATCTAGCGCGGCGTCCGTGTATCAAAACGCGATCCAAGGATCCGAATTGCTTCTCTTGGACGACTGTGGACATCGTCCTGAGGTTGAAAAGACGGAGGTCTTTGTTTCCAAGATCAAGCAGTTCTTGTCATAGTTGAGACCGGCGCGAATCATTTACGAGGCGCGCCGATCTCCGTCTGCACGAAATGATACTGTTGCTCTAGTTCACGCCCACCGGAGGGGCGGCCGGACATAGACCTCCACGAATTACCGATAAGAGGTGTATTCGCGTCCAAAGGCTTCGCGGGCGACGATGCCCTTCATAATTTCCGGTGTCCCGTCCCCGATCTCGAGACCAACAACGTCCCGCCACCGCTGTTCGAGTGGT
>CAZSWX010000184.1:0-3243 GCA_964610865.1 uncultured Enterobacteriaceae bacterium | reverse complement strand
TGTTTCCAAGATCAAGCAGTTCCTGTCATAGTTGAGACCGGCGCGAATTATTTACGAGGCGCGCCGGTCCTCCGTCGGCACGAAATGATATTCTTGCCCAACTCGGCGCCGTGCCGGAAGGGGAGGCGGAGATTGGGACACTCGTGAATTACCGATAAGAGGTGTATTCGCGCCCGAAGGCCTCGCGGGCGACGATACCCTTCATAATTTCCGGCGTTCCGTCCCCGATCTCTAGACCGACAACATCCCGCCAGCGCTGCTCGAGTGGTGAATCCATGCTGTAGCCGTAATGGCCATGGAGGATCATACAGGCATGGATGGCCTCGGCAGAGGCCTTGGGCCCCAACCATTTGACCATTGCCGCCTCGGACGTATGATTCTTCCCTTGGTCTTTCAGCCATAAGCACTTGTAGGACAACACGCGGACGGCCTCTAACATAGTGAGGTGTTCAGCGACTTGGAACGCAACGCCTTCGAAAGTGGCCAAGGGCTTCCCAAAGACCTCTCTTCCCTTTGTATATTCTATTGTCTCGTCTAAGGATTGTTGCGCTGCCCCTACACAAGCCAGGGCAATGATTGCGCGGTTAAAATCGAACGCGATCATCGCTTGGTAGAAGCCTTGCCCCTCTTGCCCAATCATGTTTCTGGAAGGGACCCGGACCCCATCGAAAAATAGGGAACCGCGTTGGGTAAGGCGTTCACCCGTAGCGAAGTACGGCTGACGGGTCACACCCGGGGCATCGAGTGGAACGAGGAATGCCGAAATTCCTCGTGCGCCGTTCTCGCTGGTACGGGCAAAGACGATGCACGCATCGGCGTAGCCCGCAAAGGTGATTGATGCCTTCTCGCCCTTGATCACAAAGTCGTCTCCCAATCTCTCCGCCTTGGTGATGATGTTGGCAGCGTCTGATCCTGCTCCTGGTTCGGTGAGTCCAAAGGCGATCACGGCATCTCCGGTCGCATGCCGGGTCAACCACTCGGCCTGAATATCCGGATGTGCGAAATCTGACAGTAATTCGGAGGCAATGAGTCCCAACTGAATATACAGACTGTAGTTAAAGTCCCCTTTCGAGACCTCTTCCGCCATCAGACCGCAGGTGACATAGTCGGCCATGACGCCGCCGAACCGTTCGGGCACCCGCAATCCAAACATTCCGAGTCTCGCGGCGTCCTTGATGAGTTCGCGCGGAATGGTTTCGCCTCTGTCCCATCGGTGGTAGTTCGGGGCTAGTTTTTCCTTGGCGTATTGTTCGATGGTGTTTTTAAGCAATGCCTGTTCTTCTGTAAATGTAAAATCCATATTCGGAAAACCTCAAAACGAAATTGTCTAGTCACTTATCCTACGATCACAACGGCAACTGCGCAATGATCGCTGGCCATGGCCATTCAGAAGAGGTTAGGCGGGCCGGCCAGGCGTCGATTCTTTCTGAGTGGAAATGCTTGGGCTATACTTCCATATCCAGCATAGTAGGGTTGCAAGGGTGGCCCAAAAAACATGCACCCCGATTGCTGCCACCCAAAGAAACCACGCCAACTGGTGTAGTACAGCGCAGACGAGGATCGCCAGTGAATAGTCCCTGCTGGCCAAACCTGCAATTAATTGTTGCAGGGCTTGGTATTGCCAGGTTTTCGTGACCTCTTCTGCCGGTTTCATGCGTTCCGAAATGACCACAAACGCGAAGGCGAGGAGAGTCCCGGCGATAAGTGCACCGCCCAGTACAATTGGGGGCGGACCGTCTCCTTGAGACCATACGGCAAACGCTAGACCCCCGAAGGTGGCGATATGAACCACGGTATCTAAAACGATGTCCAGCCACGCGCCGAAAGGAGATTCCAAAAATTTCATGCGTGCTATCTCTCCGTCACAGCAGTCTACGATACAAGACAATTGCAATAGTAGAGAGCCGAAAATGTAGCCGAGATAACTTGATTGAAAAAAACACGCTGCGCCGCATAGCCCAATAGCGCAAGAAATTAGGGTGACATGGTTTGGCGTCAAGGAGGTTCTTAGGAACATGCGGGTCAAGGGTCGGGACAAATTGCGGTTGAGATACCGGTCGACAAGACCGTCCTTTGGGTTTTCCATAGACGCCAAGAGTTCGCGCTCTGTAATACGAAGTTCTTCCTTATTTGAGAGGTGATAGGCGGGACCTGGAAGCGACAAGACGTGGGGTGAGAAGTGTTCCCTGCCAGGCACCCTCGGTCCGTACATTTGGGGATCAAAAAACGACCGTAACTCTTGAGCGGAAACAACCGTTGGTGGAGGGCCTAGGGTAAGGGTGGTTTTTGTGTCTCGGCCCCGCCAACGGACAATCCGTTCTCCGGTATTCGTCGGGCCTAGTGCGGCTATTGTCCTGCTAGCGAACACGGTCGCAACCGAAAAGTACAAGCAGGACAGAGGATTAGAATTAGGTTTCACGCCGCCCGGAGTCCTTGGTAAGGTCTCACCATCGAGCCAGAGCACAACGGTCGTGATACTCAGGTCTTCTTTGAGCTGTGCGATGTATTCTCGTATTACGTCAGGTGTTGTCGGGCTTTGTTCAGTCGTTCTTTTGTCAAGCTGCACGTAACATACTTTTGCTCCCGCCCGTTGGGCGGTTAAGACGGAGCGTTTGAGAAGGGTCAGGCCCCCTAATGTGGCTAGGGGGTCCGGGTCTTCTTGCCCGATGCGGACGTATGCAGTTTCTATCATTCTGCTTCTCTCGCCATTCACGAGACGGAAACGCGTGGGACGTGCACCGCACTCTATAGGGTTTTCTCAGGTAGATACATTCCTCGGCTGCAGGTTTAACGGACGCTCGACACCCTTGGTGATTTACGAGGGCCACATCACTGATATATTCCATGTAGTATATTATCGGAGACGACGCAGGAGGAACTTTTATGGACTTTGCATATTCAGAAGAAGATGAGCAATTCCGTGAAACGGTCCGGTCGTGGTTACAGGAGAACGCCCCAGAGGATTTGAGCCGCGGTAAAGAAGAAGATTTAGCCGTTGACCTCCGGTGGGAACGACAGAAGGCATGGCACAAAAAACTTTACGAAGGCCGCTGGATAGGCCTGTGGTGGCCAAAAGAATATGGCGGGCGTGGAGCATCCGTGAGTGAGCAGGCAGTTTTTAATGAAGAGCTGACACGCGCAAGCGTTCCTTCAGGCGTGAACATGAGTGGCGTTACGATGTTGGGGCCCACACTCATGCACTGGGGAACGGAAGAACAAAAGCGTCGGTTCCTTCCCCGAATT
>CAZSWX010000183.1:0-5318 GCA_964610865.1 uncultured Enterobacteriaceae bacterium | reverse complement strand
ATCGCTTCTGCACATCAATATGGATTTATTGATGATTTGTTGGATCGTACCGGCAATTGTTTCCAGGAATTATGGACTCCTTGGATTGGCTAGTACCAACGTATCCCTTTCATGCAGCCAGGCGGGCTGAGGAAATGGGCGAGCTGGCAGCCACCTTGGAGTACCAAGGCCTGTCGTCCGTGATGGCACGGGGCATGGAGCAGACTTTATCGGCGATGGGCGCTCTCGAGCTAAGCAGACGGTTTCCACAGTACGGCGAAACCGAATGGACGCTAGCCACGGTGGTTCAGGCACTCGCGGTCCGCGATAAGCCTGACCCCGAGGACTAATTCCGTATTCGGATTGCGAGGCTCGAAAAGGGTTTCAGGAGGAGGAGGCCGATATTGAATTCCGTCTGTACAGAAGTTGACTTGACAGCTAACATTGCCTCAGTTACCCATGGCCGGCGGCCTTGTAGAATCAGCGAGGCCATTAATAGCAAGAATCTAGGAGTTCGGTATGCCGCAGACGCACACTGTTCAAGCAACGTCGGATGCAGTATTCACTCAAGTACTCAATGTCCAGAGTGAAGATATGCGCAATTTATATGAGAAGGCGAAGCGCAACCAATGGAATGCCTCCACCGACATTGATTGGGATTCCGGCGGGGACCCAGAAGTCGGCATCTTGCCGGACGGATTAATCGACATATTCGGAACAAAGTATTGGGACAGATTAGACGCAAGAGGCCGCCTAGAGCTGAATCGTCATTTCTCTGCCTGGCGGATCAGCCAGTTGATGTATGGTGAGCAATTTGCGCTGATGGTGTGCGGCCAAATCGCTAACATCGTTCCGGATATTGATTCGAAGTTCTTTATGGCGACCCAGGTGATGGACGAGGCACGACACTCGGAGGTGCTCGCGCGGTATATGTATGAGAAAGTAGGAGTCACTTATCCTCTCTCACTAAACTTAAAAAGCATGTTTGATCACGTGCTAGAAACTCCACAGTGGTACCTTAAAACGGTAGGTACGCAGCTTGTCGCGGAAACGTTAGCCGTGTCATTGTTCCGGATGCTTGCCGAACATAGTCCTGATCCACTCATTAGCCAAATTTGCCACAGAATTCTTGCTGATGAGTCCCGGCATATGGGATTCGGTATGCTGAGTTTGCCTGAACAAGTCGAGGAATTATCAGAGAAAGAGTTGATTGAAGTTGAAGACTTCGCGTGTGAGGCGACCGCCGGATTGCTCCAGGGACAATTCCCAAAAGAAGCCTACGAGGCCGTGGGCTTTAATAGTTCGGAGATTGAGGACATACGGCTGATGAGGCACGAAGTCGCAAAAAAGAATGAATATGTCGCGTTCCGTACCTTTTTTAAGAAGGACTTTCACGCAGCGTTGTGGGGCAATATGAATAAGGTAGGACTTTTGAGCGGCCGTGCGATTAGCAAACTGAGTGCGATGGGTATCAAGGCGCCGAAAGAGGTAGTCGGCGATAGAGCCGCCGCATAGGGACAATTGAAAAAGAGATCCGAGTACTCGGGATTTCCGTTTGCTCGGCTCAAACGCTTACTCAAAACCGACGATCCGGACCTCGTCAAGTCGGAATTCCCCGTCTCTTTGGGCATACCAACCTGTTAACTCTAGGGGTGTCCCCGGTTGGGATTGAGCGATCTTATCCAACATGCTGCGAGGGCCGGTGACGTCAAGATCTGCCCTTCGTTTTCCGACGCGGTGCAGCAGTATTTGTCGGGCGGTTAGACCCGGCGAATTAGGGGCCGCTACCTGCGTTACTTCCAGTTGGAACTCGCCTCGATATCCAGTCAGCCCCAGTCCTATAATGGCTAGAGCGTCGGGCGCAGGATCTGTATTGAGGAAACCGGTGATTTCCACTTTGAACGGGAAACGCCGGGTTTTGGCTGACGGGCGGTCGCCACCGACGCCGATACCGCCCTGAGCCTTTGCGGGCGTTGTAAACGGTAGCATCGTGCAACTGATGATCAATACACCAACAAATAAAATGGTTCCTGTGCGTGCGATCATAAGGGGCTCCCTCAAATCGTAGCGTCTGAGATCGCGTGTCTCAGTAGCTCTAGTGCGGCTTTTGTAAAAGCCCACATATTCGCTTCCCGGTCGGTGCTGCCGGTTTCTAACGTTAGAGTTTCTCGAACAGGTCCGACGAGCGCGAAACAAGCATGTCCGGCGGCGTCTCCATAGGCGTTGCCTGTCGGGCCGGTTGCGCCGGTCTCACTCAACCCCCATGTCGTGTTGTATTGTTCCCGCACTTGCGTCGCCAACTTGAGTGCGTAATCCTCCGTGCTTGCACGTATGCCGGCAAGTGCTGCGTCGGGTAGTGCAAGAAAAATTCGGCGGGCCTCATGAGTGTAGATGACACCACCGCCTAGAAAGTATTTAGATGCACCTGGAACGGCGAGAAGTGAGGCCGAGATCATTCCGCCGGCTGAGGATTCAGCGACAGCGATAGTGTGTCCATGCTTTTTGAGAAGTTCGCCTACAGGATTACCTAACATCGTGAGTTCTTGCATAGTAATTACTCATACTATGCCCCTGTACCGATAACGGAAACCCCGCCGGATGCTTCGAGCGGGATTTGTAAGCGGGTGCGCGGCCGCGGTCATTTCAATTCTCTATGCGGATGTTTCGTTGCGCGTTGTTGCGTTACTCTATCGGACTGCTTGAGTGTTGGGACATAACGAATATGATAGGGCTTTGCATAGAATGAGGAGGAACGTGCTCGTGACTGGTTCATTTACACGTGCGAGGACAGTGAAAGAACTCGGATTGAGACAGCGACGATTCGTAACCCCATTGAGTGTCAGGCGTGGGCTTGCGTTTTGTCCGAGACCCTCAGATATAATCATTTCTCCATATTCAAAGTGCGGGACGACATGGATGCAGCAGATAGCGCACGGATTGCGCACGAAAGGGGATATGTCGTTCGAAGAGATTACCGCAGTTGTGCCATGGATCGAGCTCGCGGACGACATGGGGATTGCGTTAGATGCGCCACAACCCGGAAACGTACGGCTGTTTAAGAGTCATTTGTCTTGGGAAAAAGTGCCAAAGAGTTGCCGCTACATATATATTATTAGGGACCCCAAGGACATGGTCATTTCCGCCTACCACTTTCTTGAGGGATGGTTTTTTGAGAGCGGAACAATATCCCTCCAGGAATTCATCTCGGCACAGTACCTCGCGGCCCCCGCAGCAGGAAGTTATTGGGCTCATATTCGGTCGTGGTGGCCCCGTCGGCGAGACCCGAACGTATTGTTTCTGGCTTACGAAGGTATGAAGGCAGATTTAGAGGGCACGGTAGCGCGGGTCGCCAAATTTTTGGGTAGCAAGCTTGACGAGGAGGAGTTCGAATTAATCATGGAACAGTCTTCGTTCGAGTTCATGAAGCGGCATGCTAAGCAGTTCGACGACCATATACTACGGTCAAGGCGGGACTCCGAATGCCGCCTTCCTCCGGGCGGTGATTCTTCGAAGGTAAGAAGGGGCGAAATAGGGAGCCATGTAGAGGAGATGACGCCGGAGATGAACCACGCGATGGAAACGCGATGGAAGCAAGAAATACATGACACAATTGGGTTTGCGAGTTATTCTGAGATGGTGGAGGCGCTTGCAAAGGAATAGAATACGTCAGAAATGTCCGGTGCTTACGGATTGGCGGCAACCAACAGTACGTACCAATAAAGGAACGTGTATGGGAGCTTCGGGTATTAATTACAAAGAAAACGAACGACGGGTTTATACGGAATCCTGTCTGATTGTGTCTAACCAGCCTAGGACTGCATCGGAAAAGCGATAAAGACTCTTATACGTCCGAAGAGCCTCCGGCATAGCCCGAATGGCGGTCGCTAGTTGGGCCGCGCGTTCTGGACGGGTAGCGAGCGTTTTGAGGGGGTACACGTAAACGCGAATCCCGAAAAGAATATCGCGGGTCCGGGGGAGACGGCGGAAGGTCTGGCGTTCAATACGAATCCAGAGTTTCTCGCCGGCGTTTTGCGTAGTGATTGTCGTATCGCGTTCCAGCCTTCCGTGGCCGCGGGGTTGGAACAGTGCTGGGTCATTCATGAGACTCCAGTTGAGACGCCATGCCGGCCGGCCCACCTTCAACCTATCGAAGAATTTTATTACTTTGTCTGCCAATTGGTCTTCGTAGCCCGGCACCGGGTGATGTATCCTTTCCAATGACTGCCCTAACTTTTCTGCGAGAACCCACCGCGTCGGAAAACATACTGAAGCACCGGTTAATATATAATTCCTTTTGTGTGCATTCCAGCCGAGCAGGCACAAATCTTCTTGGATGAGTCTTCCTGCCAGCTCTAAGGGGTGCATCGGCTCCGACGGGAAACTCCAGAACTCGTCGGTCACCAGGTTGTGAAGTTTTCGGTCTGTTGCTTTATAAATCTGAGGGAATCGTTTTGTTAGATGTTCTGTAAGCAAGGTGAGAACTTCGCATGCCCCGGGCATCGCTTCCGAAAGCGTTGCGAAAACGTCTTCGTGCCGGGTTAAAAGCAAGAATCGTTTCTCGCTCAATTCGTTGCTTAAATTCCTGTCGATTTCAATCCAGTTTTTAAGGTTGAGTGGGAGTAGCCCCATTGTGAGTGTAGGGGAAGCTTTCTCATAGGAAAAATAGTCGATGGGACGAGGTAGAGAATTATGAGGCCTAGACATTAGTTGGGCCCCCCCTGTTCAAGTCTGTGTGTATCGTCAGACGCACCTTCCTTTTGGACAGAAAATATGTCGATGCGTTTCCACGCGCCGCTCGAAAAACGCCACCACACCCCAGCGCTGAATAAGCACACGTTGACGGTGCCAGCGATCCATGGCCCGAGCGATTCCAGACCTGTGAAAAGCACTGACCCGACGCTCAGCGGTGTAAAAACGCAGAGTAGCAGGACGGTAGTGAGACCGGCAATCCAGCGAGTATCTCCGGCTCCGCGCAGAGCGCCGGCAAAGACAATCCCGGTACCATCAAATAGCTGGAGGAGGACTGCGCACATCATTAAATTACTGGCAATTCTGATGACAGTGGGATCTACGGTAAATACTCGTGCAAGGGACGAGCGAAACAGGAAAACGCACCCGGCGACGATTATCATGTAGAGGATAGTCAGAAAGAATGCTTCACGGGCTCTTGTGTTTGCGACGTCAGGCTTTCCCTCTCCGATATATCGTCCTACGATGGCCGTAAGAGCCTGACCAAGCCCTAGAGCCGGCATAAAGGAAAGAGTCATGTATTGGATTGTGATGTTGCTGGCAGCGAGATGCGCCTTACCGAATTGGCCTACCATCATTATAATTAGTAT
>CAZSWX010000182.1:0-5332 GCA_964610865.1 uncultured Enterobacteriaceae bacterium | reverse complement strand
ATTGAGCGTTCCTACTTGGTCATCATTGCCCCACTTACCCCAATTCTTGTACTTTTTGGCCAGCGCTACAACGTCATCCATAGTAAAATGTTTGCTCATAAATCGAATTCCTCCGAATCACCGATGTCTCATATTTTGAGATTAATCGTCAACCGTCAAATGCACTTATTTAGTGGAATGTCGCCCCTTTGCTTATTGGCATTCCTTTCAAAAACTCTCCAATGTGCATGGCCTTTTTACCTTGGAGTTGAACTCTAGAAAGGCCGATCATCCCGTTTCCCGTAGCGACCGTAACGATGTCTCCACCCACCCACTGGACCATACCAGGAGAAGCGTCAACAGCCTGGTCCCTTGTGTCATCAACCAACGTCGCGCCGAGTACCTTTAGCCGTTTCTCACCAAGCAACGTGTAGGCCGAAGGCCACGGGTCAAAAGCCCGAATGCATCGCTCTATATGTTCGGCACTTTGCGCCCATTTGATTCGACCATCCTCCTTCTTCAATGCGGGGGCGTAGGTCACTTCGGAGTCGTCCTGCGTCGCGGGTTCGAGTACTCCCTTCTTCATATCTTTTAACACGGTCTGTAAACCAGTCGCGCCGACTTTAGATAGTTTATCGTGTAGCGTTCCGCCTGTCTCATTTTGAGCCAACCGTAAAGGTACTTTTAAAAGAATATCTCCGGCATCCATGGTTTCACTGATTTGCATAATCGTGATGCCTGAGTAGGTTTCTCCCTGAGCAATCGCCCATTGAATAGGCGCAGCACCGCGAAATTTGGGCAGCAGGGAAGCGTGCACGTTCACACACCCTCGCCGCGGCAAGGAAAGAACATCATTGGGGAGCATCTTACCGTACGCAACCACTACAATAATGTCCGGCTTCCAGGCGTTAAGTTGATCGACCGACTTTTGAGCGCGAATGCTTTCAGGTTGGAACACCGGTAGCCGGTGATCTAACGCAAAGACTTTCACCGGCGGGACTTTCAACGCCAAACGTCTACCCGCAGGTTTGTCCGGTTGCGAGATGACCCCCACAACTGTGTCGGGCCCCTCACAAATACTTTGTAGGCAAGGAACGGCGAACTCCGGTGTCCCCATGAATACGACCCTGAGAGGAGGAGCGGGACCTGTAGATATATTTGATGCGGACAAGTTTGATCCTCGCCTCCCAAGTCACGACAGGAACTGGAATGATATACCGCGTACCAAATAAACGCAGATAGATCCGTCAATTCTTATCATTGGGGGTGCCGTCTAGGGGCCGGCCTTCGCGAATGAGCTTCTTGACACGGCGAGAATAAATTTCGCGTTTAAGTTTACTGATACGATCAATGAATAGTCTGCCGTTTAAATGGTCTAATTCATGCTGAAGACAAACGGCGAGGAGCTCCTCTGCTTGAATGGTGATCTCTTTTTGGTCAACGGTCCATGCTTTTAATTCAATTTTTGCCGCTCTTCTGACTTCTGCCTTATAATCTATTACGCTGAGACATCCTTCTTCCCAGGTTATCAGGCCCTCGGTCGCTGTGATTCGCGGATTGACCAACTGTAAAAGTTCTCTGCCCTTTTCTTCAACATTCACATCCACAACCAAAATGCGGTCGGTAGAGCCCACTTGCGTCGCGGCAAGTCCGATACCTGGAGCTGCGTACATTGTCTCGACCATGTCTTCTATTAGTGTGGCAAGACTACCGTCTATATTTTTTACGTCCGTTGCCTCTTTTTTTAAGCGCGGGTCCGGAAACGTCAGAATCTCACGAATCATATAAAAGCATCTATACCATGCTGTAAGGATCCACATCAATGATGGTGCGAACTGTTCGTGGCATTTTTGTCACCGAAAAAGCCTCTTCCGCTTTTTCTACAACAGCATGTAGCAGGGAACGATTTGGGCCCTTGAGCAATAGCTGCCAACGGTCCCTCTGTTTGATTCGCTCAATTGGAGCCGGCGCAGGCCCTAATACTACCGGACGCTCATCGGAACCATTTTCGAACTTCATACAAAATTCGCGGGACCTCAAAACTCGGTCGATTATATCAGAATAGGAATGTGCAACTGCCTGTACCTCATCACCATTTTTTCCTTCGAAGCGAACATTTATAAGTCTCCTATAGGGAGGATATCCCAGATGCCGCCGGTAACGGAGTTCCTCCGCTGCAAAACCATGGTAATCATGCCGCGCGGCACACTGGATACTGTAATGTCTAGGTACAAAAGTTTGTATTATAACTTTCCCTTCATCCGCTCCCCGGCCGGCCCTCCCCGCTACCTGGGCCAGGAGTTGAAAAGTCCTTTCAGCGGCTCGGAAATCTGGTCGGTTCAGCGTTGTGTCGGCCAATATTACCCCGACTAACGTCACCCCAGCAACATCGTGCCCCTTAGCAACCATTTGGGTACCTATCAAGACATCATACTCATGCGCTGCCCATGAGGCCAAAACACGGTCCAAAGTACCGCGACTTTTTGTCGAATCGCGGTCGAGTCTCGCAATGCGCGCCTGCGGAATCATCTCCCTGAGCGCGTCCTCAACCTGTTCCGTCCCAACACCGTTTCCCTCCAAAGACGGCTCATTGCAGGCGGGACACTTTTTCAGGCTTTTCCTCACGAACCCGCAATAATGACACGACAATTGCTTTCTTTTCGCATGGTGAGTCAACGTCACACTACAATTTGGACACGAAAGAGCCTCTCCGCATGAACCACACTGCAAGTAATTCTCATAACCACGCCTATTGAGGAATAAAACTGTTTGTTTTTTCGCATCATAGTTAGCCTTTATAGCCTTGGCCAATAGGTCGGAAAAAATCAGCGCCCCTTGCCCACGTCTAACTTCTCGGCGTAAGTCTACAATCTCCACCCGCGGGAGCGCCCTTTTTGCGACACGCTCTGGTAAACACAAAGCTGCGTACTTGCTCGTTTGAGTCTGAGCATAACTTTCGAGGGAAGGTGTTGCGGACCCGAGTACGACCGGGCATTTCGATAACTTTGCCCGGACTATGGCAACATCGCGGGCATTGTACCGCATTCCGTCTTCTTGCTTATATGCAGGTTCATGTTCTTCATCGACAACTATGAGCCCGAGGTTAGGCAACGGCGCAAATACGCTGGACCGTGCGCCCACTACTATATTTACATCGCCTGAGGCTATCCTATTCCATTCCCTCCACCGTTCGGCGTCCTTCAGCCCACTATGTAGTACAGCAACTCCGAGTCCAAAGCGACTTCTCACCTGAAGAACCACTTGCCGGGTGAGTGAAATTTCGGGCACCAAAAAGAGTGCCGATTTACCCTTTTTTATCGCATGACTCGCCGCTCTAAGGTATACTTCGGTTTTCCCGCTGCCGGTTACTCCGTACAATTGATAAACGACAAACTCTTGATTTTCCAGGCACTTTGTAATTGCGCCCGCTGCCTTCTGCTGAGCTGCTGTTAGGTCGGCCGGCATTCCCTCCCCCCCCACATCCGTCGCGCCTCCATATTTTAGCCCAGCCCCCTCGCTAGGCTCGCGAATCGCTGGCCGGGCAAATCTTTCTTTCACCGTAATCATCTCGGCGGATTGCAGTACGGCCAAACTACGGGTCACCGCCTCGCCACCAAAACGGCGCCTCAACGCCCGTACCGTCGTACGTTTTCTTTCCGAGACATATCCAAATATTTCCCGCGCCACGGCGTCAACATCGACACCCCTCGCGCCCCCATCCGTCCCGCCTCGACGACGAACGGAAACCCAAATTACACTCTCACTAGGCACCTTAGACGGAAGCAACATTCTATAAGCCGCCCCAAGACTCGAAAAATAGTATTCCGCGGCCCAGCCAACAACCTCCCGTATGTCGCTTTGTAGAATAGGTACTTCATCCACAATATCGAGAATATCCTTTACCTTGCGAAGCTCCAGGTCTGTTGGCCTAGGTATTGTCCCTAAAACAATTCCCATGACTTTACGCCCACTTAGTGGCACAAGAACCGTCGCCCCCTCGCGAATACGGGCTCCCAGCCTTTCCGGGACAGAATATATAAGATCCGGCATCTCCCTCGCTCTAGTCGCCGGAGCAATCGATACCATTCGAGGTTTTATTAAGTATTTATTAATAGACATTTGACAAATTAGTTTTTGTATTGCATACTAAGTACTGGAAATAGCTTAATCTTGGGCTAGCGGATAGGGGTGCAAAGTTGAATTGTGTAAAATCTATAGGCGCATAGTCTAAGTTTAGCAGCAATTTTAATACGAAAAGGTATATTTAAATTTAGAGTACATGATCCAAATAGCTAGGCTTGCTGGGTGTCACTGCTAAAGAGATTTGTAATTAACGATTATCTACTTTCTTGGTCGGTGTATAAAGTTAGAGTTCATTCATTTGTGGAGAGTCTGAAACGAAGGAACAGCGGCGTGAAAAGGGTTTTGGGGAAATAGTAGGATCATGTTTCGTGTCGCCGGGCGTATATTATTCCATAGCGTGGCACTATGCGTAACAGCTATGGTGGGTTTTTCTTGTAGTAATCCGGTACTCAGGGGGAAGACAGCGGGAAACCAGATGGCGAAGCAGCTAGTCCACAACAGTAAAAGCACGACAGAAAACATAGAGTTACACGACTTGCGGGTGATTAAAGCAGGTCAGCTGCGTAGTGTCGCTTTCAATTTCTCAAGCAAACCCACTATGTTGCGTCAATTTGAGCTCGATACCCCGAAGCGTTTAGTAATTGAATTATCCGGGCCAATTTCCAAATCGAGCTCGGCCTTAATGGCATTCACTCCGGATGAACCAAGTATTAGAGAGGTAAGGATTGGGGAGTTTAGCGAAAAATTAAGGCTCACCATAGAACTAACTAATTCCGAAATTCAGCATGTTGTATCAAAAGCTGTGAACAAAAGCATAATAACACAATTTCGGACGTCAGCGGAATCCGATCCAGAAATTGACGGGCAAATCTTATATTTCGCTGAGAATGCTGATTTCGCCAATATCGAACACACGATGGCAGATGAGGATTGGGGGTCCGTAGATCCTCCGACGGAAGAAATCAGTTTTCTCAGTAATCATCACGTTACAATTAATTCGCCCGCCAAATGTCGGTTGGCGGTAGCATCCAAATAGACTAAACACTTAGGCTTGCAGAACTTCTCACTAAAATGAAACATATGAAAGAACTGTTACGGAGGTCCATATATATGACTTTACGATGAAAATTAGACGTCTAAGAACTCATGGTGGATGTGTAGTTACGAGGTGGTGTGGGAGTTCTTAGACTTGTATATTTTTGTCGTGATTACGGAAAAATGAGTAGAGACAATCGGGGGTTCGGACGCCTTAACAGAAACGTGGTGGTGG
>CAZSWX010000181.1:0-5350 GCA_964610865.1 uncultured Enterobacteriaceae bacterium | reverse complement strand
AGCAGGCGCTATCACCAGAGTGCACGCCCGCAAGTTCTATGTGCTCCATGATTCCGCCTATAACCACAGCACGGCCATCACTCACAGCGTCAACATCGACTTCGATCGCATCATCAAGGAACTTATCTATTAAGACCGGCTTATCCCTGGAAACGGAAACAGCTTCACGCATGTAGCGCCGCAGACTGTCTTCATCATAAACAATTTCCATCGCGCGGCCGCCCAATACGTACGAAGGCCGTACCAACAAAGGATAAGTAACGGTTTGGGCAATGATGACAGCCTCCGAGATCGACCTCGCTATACCATTAGGGGGCTGCCGCAGACCGAGCATCTCTATCATTTCCTTGAAGCGTTCTCGATCCTCCGCACGGTCAATGGCATCTGGCGGCGTCCCCAAAATCGGCACTCCGGCCTCCCGTAAGGGGACTGCTAATTTGAGGGGCGTTTGCCCGCCGAACTGCACTATCACGCCAGAAGGATTCTCTTTTCGCACGATAGCCAAAACGTCTTCCTTAGTCAGCGGTTCGAAATAAAGCTTATCGGAGGTGTCATAGTCGGTGCTTACCGTCTCTGGATTACAATTGACCATTATTGTCTCGAAACCGTCCTCTTTGAGCGCGAAGGACGCGTGCACGCAGCAATAATCAAATTCTATCCCCTGTCCGATCCGGTTGGGACCGCCGCCCAAAATTACTATTTTGTTCCGGCATGACGGGGAGGACTCGTCCTCTCCGTCATAACTTGAGTAGAGATAAGGAGTATGAGCTACAAATTCGGCCGCACACGTATCAACTGTTTTGTACACCGGTAAGATATTCCGTCGCTCTCGTTCCCGTCGCACTTTATCCTCATCTGAGCCCAACAGGTCTCCAATATAAACATCCGAGAATCCCATTTCTTTCGACCGGCGTAACAAATCCGTAGACAATTCGGTCAGATTCGCAGGGCTACTCAGATCGGTCTTTGCACCCTTTAACCGTTCTTCGCATTCCAAAATCTCAACGATATTCTGCAAAAACCATGGGTCTATTTTTGATTTTAGATACACTTCCTCAACACTCATACCGCTTCTCAGGGCATCGGCAATGTACCACAATCTTTGCGCACTCGGTTCGCGTAGTGCATCCTCGAACTGATCAGGGGACAGCTCTTTCCCGCTCAACGTTGTTTCAAGGCCGTAGCTATCAATCTCCAACGATCGTAGTGCCTTATTGAAGGCCTCCTTGAAAGTTCGACCGATCGACATTGCTTCTCCGACCGATTTCATTTGTGGCCCTAGCAAGTCCCGCGTTTGAGGGAATTTATCGAAAGTAAACCGCGGGACCTTAACCACTACATAATCGATCGTAGGCTCGAAGGACGCCGGCGTTTCCCGCGTGATGTCATTAGGTATTTCATCCAAGGAGTATCCTATTGCAAGCTTCGCAGCGATTTTCGCTATAGGGAATCCGGTAGCCTTACTTGCTAACGCTGAAGAGCGAGAAACCCTCGGATTCATTTCGATAACCACCAACCTCCCTGTTTCGGGCTGGACAGCAAATTGGATATTCGAGCCTCCCGTATCAACACCGATCTCTCGTATGATTCGGACGGCAGCATCGCGCATAAGTTGATATTCCTTATCTGTCAACGTCTGCGCCGGCGCTACCGTAATCGAATCTCCTGTGTGAACACCCAAAGGATCAAAATTCTCGATAGAACAAATGATGACAACGTTGTCGTGGCAGTCCCTCATCACCTCTAATTCAAACTCTTTCCACCCCGCTATAGATTCTTCGATCAGCACCTCACCGGTTGGGGAGGCTTGTAAGCCCCATTCCACAATACGCCGAAATTGTTCCGGCGTTTGGACTATACCGCCGCCGGCTCCGCCTAGTGTACGTGACGGGCGTATAATCAACGGTAAGCCCAGCTGACCCTGGAGTTCAATTGCTCGATCCAGGGAACGCACACATCCACTCTTTGGTAAATCTAGTCCGATGGACTCCATCGCAGTCTTAAATAGGTTTCGATCTTCCGCCTTTTTTATCGCCTCTAATTTCGCGCCAATCAGCTCAACCTCGTACTCTTGGAGTATTCCCGCCTCGGAAAGCTCGATAGCAAGATTAAGCGCTGTTTGTCCTCCGATGGTAGGTAGAAGAGCGTCGGGACGCTCTTTCTCGATGATCTTATTTAGGACACCGACCGTCAACGGTTCGATATACGTCCGGTCGGCGAAATCCGGATCCGTCATGATAGTTGCTGGGTTAGAATTCACAAGTATGACCCTATACCCCTCCTCCTTTAGTGCCTTGCACGCCTGTGTCCCAGAATAATCAAACTCGCAGGCCTGGCCAATAACGATCGGGCCGGAACCAATTAGTAAGATTGTGTGTAAGTCTTTTCGTTTAGGCATGTTTGGTATTTTCAATTCGGGGGGAGGAGTTTTGGATCAACTATACATCGCGAAACTGTTTCATTAACTTTACAAATCGACTGAAGAGGTAGTTCGCATCATGTGGGCCAGGAGATGACTCGGGATGATATTGGACTGAGAAGAGCGATTCTGCCGTATTTCTTAGACCTTCTACTGTTTTATCGTTCAGGTTAATGTGGGTCACCTCTGCGTCCCCTTTGAAAGAATCTAAGTCAACGCAAAACCCATGGTTTTGTGCGGTGATCTCAACCTTCCCGGTTAGCAGATCCATTACCGGCTGATTCCCGCCATGATGACCAAACTTAAGCTTATAAGTCCTTGCTCCTAAGGCCAAACTCATGATCTGGTGTCCAAGGCAAATACCAAAAATGGGCAGCTTTCCGACCAACGAGGCCACATTGGTTATTGCATAAGAAACGGCACTCGGATCGCCAGGCCCATTCGAAAGAAAGACGCCGTCAGGTTCGAGGGCAAGCACCTCGGCAGCCGAAGTGTGGGCAGGCACTACTCGAACTCTGCAGCCGGACTCAACCAAGTTCCGCAAGATGTTGAACTTAACTCCAAAATCGTAGGCAACCACAAAGCACCGGTCTTGCTCTTCGGCTTTTGACTCTTCTGCAGCTCTAGGTATCCCGTAGCCTTTTTCGAGACACCAGGTGCCTTGATTCCAATCGTAAGGCTCGGAGCACGTAACCTCCTTGACCAGATCGCGCCCTACCAGATCAGGAGCCTCAAGTGCTTTTTTGACCAAAGATTTAGGGTCACTATCACTCGTAGAAACAATTCCCATCTGAGCCCCACCGTCACGAATCCGACGAACTAACGCTCTTGTATCAAGGCCCTGTATCCCCACGATCCCGTGCTGACGCATGTAACAAGCTAGGCTCTTTTCCGATCGCCAGCTGCTAGGCCGATCGCAGTATTCCTTCACGATTAGCCCACCGGCAAAGGGCCTATGGGATTCGAGGTCCTCTTCATTAATGCCAACGTTACCTATCTCGGGGAACGTCATAGTGACTAACTGCCCCCGGTAGGACGGATCCGTGAGAATTTCCTGGTAACCAGTGATTGAAGTGTTAAAAACAATTTCGCCGGTCGCTTCCCCGGAGGCACCAAAAGATACCCCCTCGAATACTGTCCCATCCGCAAGCGCCAAGAAGGCTTTTCCACTCACGAGCAACTCTCCTTTACCTCCTCGGTTTCATAAACGACTCTGCCACCCACGATGGCCATCACAACTTTGCCTTTTAACTCTTTTCCTGCGAAAGGCGTATTACGACCGAGCGAATGGGAGGCCGCTGAGTCTACTATCCAAACGCGATCGGGATCAAAGAGAGTCACATCGGCAAAGCCTCCGGACGCCAAACTACCATGTGGAATCCCTAAAATGCGCGCTGGGTTGGCGGTCAATTTAGCCAGAGCCTCACGTAGCGTGATAACGCCCTCACGTACTAAACTCAGAGTGAGCGGCAAAGCCGTTTCCAAACCGGTAATTCCGTGTGCTGCCTGCTCAAATTCAACCTCTTTCTCGTCCTTATGATGGGGGGCATGGTCTGTAGCGATCGCATCTATGGTCCCGTCTCGCAGTCCTTCTTTCATTGCCTCAACGTCCCGCAAGGAGCGGAGCGGGGGGCTCATCTTTGCATTCGTATCGTATCCCTCTACTTGCTCTTCGGTAAGGCAGAAATGGTGCGGCGCGACCTCTGCCGTTAACGGAAGGCCTTCTGTTTTTGCCTGCCTTATCAATTCGACGGCCCGCACTGTGCTGACATGAGCAACGTGGACCCGCCCGCCGGTCAGACGTGCCAAAGCAATGTCACGCGCGACCATCGTTTCTTCCGCCGCCGCCGGAATTCCGCCAATCCCTAATCGTAAGGACGTCGGCCCTTCGTTCATACTGCCGCCTCGCGAAAGGTTAACGTCTTCCTCGTGTACGCTAATAGGCACATCAAACATCGAACAGTATTCGAGTGCGCGCCTCATGAGGCTCGCATCCATCACCGGACGCCCGTCGTCCGAGATCGCAACCGCCCCTTCTGCGATCATACCGCCGATATCAGCTAGTTCTTCGCCCTTGAGACCTCGAGAGAGTGCTCCAATCGGAAACACTCGCGCCAGATTAGCTTTACTCGCCTTCTCCCTGATATAGCGCGTCACCGCCGCGTTATCATTAACTGGTTCCGTGTTAGCCATACAGGCTACAGAGGTAAACCCGCCCGCCACAGCAGCTTCAGTACCGGTCAGAATTGTTTCCTTGTATTCATAACCTGGTTCTCGTAAATGGACGTGCATGTCCACCAGTCCTGGACACACTATGCATCCAACGGCACTAATTCGCTTGGCGTCTAGCTTGGCAAACGATCCAACTCTCGCAATCTCTTTAATCGAATCGCCCGCAATCCATACGTCTCGTGGCTCGTTTATTCCAGTCTCCGGATCTATCACGCGCCCGCCCTCTATAACTATTTGAGTCATCTATCGATCCAAAGCCTTTCCGGACAATTGTGATTCCTGCTCGAGAGGCAATGAGCCCGACGGGCCGCTGTTCTCTTTCGCGGTTCGATCGCCTTCACGACCCTCGCCCTCAATTTTATCGGTACGACTGATTGCACTGCCGACGTGCTCTTCCGCAGGACTTCGCCGATTTTCTACCATCGACCGATCCTGCGTCGTGAGCAAGTATAACACCGCCATTCTCACAGCAACACCATTCGTCACTTGTTGAAGGATGACCGAATAAGGTCCATCAGCAACACGCGAATCGATCTCAATACCCCTATTCATAGGACCTGGATGCAATATGACCACGTTGCTCTTAGCCTTCTCTAAAACGGGCAGCGTGAGACAAAAACGGTTCGCATATTCTTCAAGGCTCGGAAAAAAATTGCGGGCCTGCCTCTCCCGTTGCAGGCGGAGCATCATGATAGCATC
>CAZSWX010000180.1:0-5363 GCA_964610865.1 uncultured Enterobacteriaceae bacterium | reverse complement strand
AATCTGGCAAACGTGCCATCGTGCCGTCCTCTCGCATTATCTCACAAATAATCCCGGAGGAATCTAAGCCCGCTAGGCGGGACAGATCCACCGACCCCTCGGTTTGGCCCGTCCGGACTAGTACGCCTCCGCGCCTCGCGCGCAAAGGAAAGACATGTCCGGGGACCATAAAATCCTCAGGGCGCGCGGCCCTGCTAGTCGCGGCAAGGATCGTTGCGGCTCGGTCCTCGGCCGAAACCCCCCGTGAGATCCCTTGGCGAACGTCAAAGGACATCGTGAAGGCTGTACCCAGTGGCGCAGTATTCTTCGCTACCATCATCGGCAATTGCAAAGAGTCGATTCTCTCCTCTGCCATAGGCATGCAAATCAACCCTCTGCCAAACTTCGCCATGAAATTGATCGCCTCCGGGGTAACCTTTTCAGCCGCCATACACAGGTCCCCCTCATTCTCACGATCTTCGTCATCCATCAGTATAATCATGCGGCCGGCACGAATTTCCTCGATCGCCTCCTGAATAGAAGCGATATAAGGGCTCTTGTGGTCGGGCGGCTTCGATGAAACGGAAAACATAAAGTTTCTCCCTTACTCTCGGTATCACGCAGGTCCGATACTGGCTTTTAACCATTAGTCCATCAGTCTGTAAAGTGGGAAACCTGAGGTACGGACGTTCATCACTTGACCGCCTATACGTCCGCAGATAGGTATCGTACACCCCGTCAAATGGTAACCGCATCTCGACGGCAAATGACGCTTAAAGCTCCTGCACAAGGGAGAACATACCACCGGCAGTTTTGAAGGAGATACTTCATGCCCAACGTAACAATAAAAGGAGCTATTGACCTTCGGCAGATTATAATTCGCAGACCCGAGATGTTTCTTCGGGATGCTGACGGGATTAAGAGGGTAAGCGAGTACTATATAAACACGGAGTGCTCAAGAGTTTTACTAGAGGCGCTAGTTATAGAGAAGGGGAAAAAACAACAGTTTTTTATTCAAGTTTGTAAAAAACCCGACGGAGCCGCCATACGGCTTGAACCCATCTCCGCTGTTGAAAAAACTGTTGGCGTGAAACGACTAGTTGGTCAGGTGGCCTTCGCCGTCCGCTCCCTCTATCCTGGCGCCCGCTACGGCAAGACAAACATCGCAAATCACATACCCGACAATGAAGAGCTCAAAGCTACATCTAAACGGCGCAAAAAGTTACGCGCCGTCGCCTAAGTAAAGGTTCGAGACCGAACTTCAGCGGACACAAAACTTCACCTTCGTTTTTGTGTGATAAACAACCGTCCCACTCACAGTGGGACGGTCAGGAGCACGCTCGGTATAGAACACACCTTCCGGCCGGTCCCGCTAAAGCTCCGTCCTAAAAGCCGTTGCGGCGACTCTTTCCTACACCCCCAAATTTACAACTATGAGATGCCGTAGATTTCCCAAACGGGCTAAAATGGCAATCTCCCTCTCCCCCATGCCCGGAATGCCAGCGAGATTTTTCTTAACCCCGACAAGGCAACCCGTCTGTCAAATACACTAAAACTGACTAATTCAATCTCTTTGAGGAGGCGTTGGTATATTAGCCGCATCGCCTCAGAGGCCATCAAAGACCTTCGATCCGCGGGCGCAAGAAAAGATAAAGCCTTGCTGTAATATTCGTTCGCTCTAGCGCTTTGATACTTCATCAAATCCACAAACGCAGCATCATATTTTTCTTTCAGCAACATACTCTCCGTGCAGCCAAACCGCCGAAGATCTTCCAGCGGTAAATAAATTCTCCCTCGCCTAGCGTCTTCGCCAACATCCCGTATTATATTTGTGAGTTGGAACGCTATTCCTAGGTTAACCGCGTAATCTCGTGCCGTTTCCGACCGGTAACCAAAGATCTCTATGCAGACGAGCCCAACTAAAGACGCGACTCTATAGCAATACTCATACAGATCGGAAAAGGTAGCGTAACGAACCTGCGAGAGGTCCATGCCTACTCCATCTATGATTCCAGCTAAATGCTCTTTCTTTATGGGAAAACTACGAATCGCGTCAGCTAGCGCCTTCGAAATTGGGTGACTAGGCGTCCCTCGATAACAGAGCGTCAACTCTTCGTTCCATCTCGACAAACTTTGGCTGATTTGCGCCTCCTTGCCCTGCCGGTTATCTTCTTCTTCGGGTACAGTATCTCCGTCCGCGATGTCGTCTACAAAACGACAAAATGCGTACAGCGCGCACAGCGCGTTATGCTTGTCTCTCGATAGCAAGCGGAACGCATGATAGAAGTTAGATGAGCTAAGTTGGGTTACACGTCGGCAATACGCGTATGCATCTATGATCGACACTTGCTGGGAATGTGTTTGCGTGATCGCATCAGACCCAGCGATCGTTGTGCGAGGTCCTTCGGTCACCATAGCCTCCGGCGACACACCATCGTTGCCAACGTCCCTTCTCACGAAAACCCTCTTTTTGATCAACCGCTAAGCCGCTGCTATCTCGTCCGGGGCCCCGCAAATGTTTCTCGCTCGTTTTCGCGCCCACGCATCGGCTTTCAAAACAGCCTCTAACTCCCTTGCCGGTTCGGTAGAATGGGCATCTAACACTTGGCAATTAATGTCGGCGATATCATTAAATCCTATTCGGCCGTCTAGAAATGACTTCACTGACACTTCGTTCGCCGCATTCAACACGGCAGGGCAGGTCCCGCCCTTCTCCAATCCCTTATATGCAAGCCCCAGACACGGAAACTTGTCATAATCCGGCTCTGAGAATTCGAGACGCGCTACATCTGCCAAGTCTAGAGTTGCCAAGTCCGGTAATGGAATTCGATCCGGATAGCCAAGTATGTAAGAGATTGGCACCCTCATGTCTGGAACGCCGAGTTGAGCCAGAATTGAACCGTCGACATACTCCACCATCGAATGGACGATGCTTTGAGGATGAATGATCACAGAAACTCTAGGTGGCTGCAAATCAAAAAGCCACCGTGCTTCTATTACTTCCAATCCTTTATTCATCAGGGTTGCAGAATCGATCGTGATTTTATCTCCCATTTTCCAAGTGGGATGTTTTAAGGCCTCCTGGATTTGTATGTTATCAAAATCCTCTTAGGGTCGATTTAAGAAAGGTCCTCCTGACGCCGTCAATATTACCCTTTTCACTTGGCTCTTTTTATGCCCGTGTAGTGCCTGAAATATTGCATTGTGCTCGCTATCAACGGGAAGCAGATTCACTCCGCTTTCTGTTGCAGCCTGCGTCATAATCTCCCCGGCGATAACAAGAGCCTCCTTGTTCGCTAATGCAACGTCTTTCCCCGATTTTATTGCGGCTAGTGTTGGAGGAAGGCCTACGGCTCCCACCAGCGCTGCCACCACCATATCCGCTTCCGCGTGCGTTGCCACAGCATTTAGACCCTCATTTCCCCAAACGATCTCACCTTCGAAATCGGGCACGAGTGTCCGAAGTTCGTCCACGTCTCCCTCTCGTGCCACCGAAACGAGCGATGGCCGAAATGATTTGAGCTGGCCAACTAATCTCTTAAGATTCTTTCCTGCAGAAAGAGCAACAACATCGAACTGGTCGGGGCAACGAGTTACGATGTCGAGCGTCGAAACCCCTATGGATCCAGTCGCACCCAAAATGGCAAGGCGTTTACCGGGCCGGCTCGCTTGCATTCTTCCCCTCCTCCTCCATCGGTCCTGGAGCACGCCCCCCGTTTGGCGGCTTGCAACAATTCCCAGGTGTCAGTTCTACAGAAAACGATAGCAGGCCGTCAAGATCAGTTTCCATCCTTCGCGCAAGGTTCCTTCGGTCAGACGGGATGATAGGGGCAATTTTTCTCCCCCCATTCTCCCGCCATTCTAAGGGTTTTGATGAAAAAACGAGCGTTGCTCAAAAACTAATCAGCAAAACCAGTGTTTCAGTGGTATAATAGCAGAAAAGACAACCCGTAAAGAGAATCTCTTACGGCACAGTTCTTGCGTGTTGCTTTGGTATCCCTAAGAAATTCTGCGAATAAGGAAGTCACGGGGAAATAAGTCCCCATGGGAAAGAATGTAGGAGGGCTCTAGCGTGAAGACCATTCCCCGGAACTGGACACTATTATACCTTACGCTCGGAGGCACCATTGTCGGGGTCATTTGGTCCGGCACGCCTGTCCCGGCCTACGCGGCAGAGGCACTAGATCACGGTGACACCGCTTGGACCATAACGGCAACGGCATTGGTCCTCTTTATGACCGTGCCAGGATTGGCCCTTTTTTACGGCGGCCTCGTAAAGACGAAAAATGTCCTCTCTGTGCTAGGCCAGTGCCTCGCCATAGCAGGTTGGATGACTATGCTCTGGGTAACTTTTGGTTATAGTCTCGCTACGACCGAAGGGAATTTATTTATAGGAGGCGGCAGTAAGTTCCTGTTGACTGGTCTAACCCTAGATTCGATGAAGGGAAGCATACCGGAATCGGTTTTCGTCGCGTTCCAGACCACCTTCGCCATCATAACACCCGCTCTAATCGTCGGCGCCTTCGCGGAACGTATGAAATTTGGCGCCATGTTGGTTTTCATGGTTCTATGGTTCACGCTAAGCTACTTGCCTCTCTGGCATATGACATGGGGCGGAGGCCTGTTCGCGACGTGGGGCGTATTAGATTTTGCCGGCGGTATCGTCGTACACATCAATGCGGGTATCGCCGCACTCGTATTGTGTATCATGATCGGTCCAAGAAAAGGTTATCCAAGTGAGCCCTTTAGGCCACACAGTCTTGTCTTGACCGTCTTAGGAGCCGGGATGCTATGGTTCGGATGGATTGGATTTAATGCCGGGAGCCAACTGGCAGCTGACGGTGTTGCCGGAATGGCGCTATTAGTAACACTAATCGCACCGTCGGCGGCACTCATTGTTTGGATGCTTATAGAATGGAAAACCCATGGCAAACCTAGCATTCTTGGAATGGCTACCGCCGTGGTCGCCGGACTCGCCGCAATAACGCCCGCGTGTGGAACAGTAGGACCGGGCGGTGCCGTACTGATTGGGAGTATCTCGGCTATAGCATGTTATTTTGCCGCTAGTAAAATGAAACAGAAGTTTGGTTATGATGACAGCCTCGATGTTTTCGGCGTCCATGGGGTTGGTGGCCTCGTGGGTGTACTTCTCGCAGGCCTATGTGCGGCAAAGTTTCTAGGCGGATCAGGGATTCAGACGCCTACAGTGACCGCCCAGTTCATCGTCCAACTGCAAGCGGCAGTAATCACGATCGTCTGGAGTGGAGTCGTCTCTTTCTTTGGCTATTACATTGCCAACAGCGTTACCAATGGGGCCCGGGTCAGCGAGGAAGGCGAACAGATCGGCCTCGACCTCACCGACCACGACGAAAGCGGGTATGTTG
>CAZSWX010000179.1:0-5363 GCA_964610865.1 uncultured Enterobacteriaceae bacterium | reverse complement strand
TATTTCTTTTACGATTTTGATTATTCCCTGCATTCGATTTCGATAAAGTGAGTATCGTTGCTAAGAAAGAATATGAATTCTATATTTGCGCCGTAATATGAGACCTGCAAATCTTATAATGCTGCGGTTTTATTTACCAATAAGGCCGTGTGTCACAGGCCTGGTTCAATCACCAGCGGTCCGACTAGCATGCCGTTGGCAATAGTGCCGCCTTTTAGGAATTTTGCTGACGCGCTGATTTTAATTAAGCCGACCCCACTCTTGCCCGGGTTCGTATAGAAATCGAGTACAGCTTCCGACACATGTCCAGCTCCTCTAGCCTGGTTGATTAAGATTATAAAATATACAATACGGTCAGAGCTGGAAAAGGGCCCGACTTTATTTGATGAGAAACCTCGCCGAAGTGTTTCTTCGGCTAATTCTGTAATCTTCAAAGCAAGCCTGATATGCATACTATCGATTTGATCAAGCGATTTTACTAGAGCCAAGATAATTGATCGCAGAGAGGTAAGTGTGAAAAAACAAGGTTTGGGGGGGAGCGTCGAGTTTCGAGAGAATACTCAGTAACTTTTTAATTTCTTTTTGCTGCTTGTTTGCCTCTTCGTTCGCGTCGAAAGATGGCAAAAATTCAGTATCTGGATTGAGCGCAAAATTCTCAAAACCGAAACTATACAATTTATTTAAATAGGTTTGCCGTTTGTGGAGGGCAGTTTGGAATTCGTCGAAAGCAGCGCCGACAGTTGATAGGTATTGAGCGTTTGCAGGGTTTTTGAAGCGCGATTCAAGGTTCATGGCATCATAAATTAGATTATTCAAACGCATGAACTCCGGGCGTCGATTTTTCAAAGCATTTATTCGCAAAACTACGTGTTCAATCTCAGGATGCTTGAATGCGTAATCGACATAACCGGCAGTGATACCAGCGCTCCGTATGAGCTTCTGCTGTTCCAGTTGACGGTGTAGCACTGATCCCCAGAATACGAGAACCTTATTTGTGAGATTCAGGAAATCCCAAGATCTGTTTATATCTCTAAGGAATTGGACTTTCTCCAGAATGTCGAATGAAGAGACAATTGGCGAAAACATCATATAACCAAAAATATTGCAAAATAAATGCGGCTCTTCCAGATGCTTAACTGCTTTGGAATTAATTTCTTGCGTCGCAATTTTCCCCAGGAATTGCAGTTCCTTCTCTTGACTTGACTCAATACCAGTCACGAGGACATCAACACCTGCGTGTTTAAGCAAGTTTAAATCTGTTTTGGTAAGCTTGAGAGCATTCTCTGCTCGAAGGTGCATTTTGAAGGAGAGTTGTAATTCGCGCGCGATGAGAAGATCGCAAAAATTTCGCAAATCATTGAGCCCCCGCCTGCCGGGGTCTTCGAAACTGGAATCCATTAGGTTGATAAAAAAGAACCCATCTTTCTTTAAACGCGCCAGACGGCTTACAAAATTTTCGATAGACATTCCGTCCCATGGGAGTTCGGTTTTGATGCTTCGATTTGCCTGGCCCTCAATGCAATAAGTACATCCTGATAGGCAACCGCGCGAGCGTTGCACTCTGATTGAACGACCTGCAGGGGCTTTGGTTGACTTTTTTGGCAATTCGATCAACGGAAGAGAGTCCATAGTAAAGAACTTCTCTCTCAACATTCCATTACCTTCTCGGCTCGAAACTACGAGGGTGGGCCTGCCAAGCAGAAGCGAGATAAGAGCATGTTCTGCATACCCGCGAATAACCCAGTCTGGGCCAGGCTCTATCTCCAGAAGATGTGCTGCAATTGCAGCACTCTCTGGACCGCCAATTAATTTCTCATGCTGATGTTGATCTGAATTCTGGAGCACTATGTCGGCGCCGCGAAATCGTGCTCGGCACTCGGAAATTATTTGCGACAAAAAGTTGAGAGTACTTATCATTGGGTGAATTATTACATACGAAAATTTACCGCTTGTTTGTTTTGTCGGGAAAATAATCTCATTAGCCGATATTCGGATTAGTTCAGAGGTCACTTTGCACCCCGCCGCTCTGCATACAGCCATCAGCATTTGTTGCGAGACCGGTGCCTCAATCAGCTCAAAATTATTATTTGACAACAAGGGGTAGCAGAACACCAACCTTGTATCTGCTAATCGAGCCTTGTCTGGTTTGGAGAGCCCCTCCAGAAACGCGGGAAACTGGATATAGTTGTCCCTGCCCTTCCTTACACCCCCCGATCTTTGCCCCCCCGGGGTGAGGACTGGGTTATCCATTATGCTTCCCACTCGTTTTCGAGCACTTTTAAAAAAGAATGCAGTATTTTAGTAGTGCTGATATCATTCCATGTCACCGCCCAATAAGCTGCGACATGAGACTATAGCAAGGTCTACACGAAAAAAGCGAGTCAGATCTCAGAATTCTATCCATTGAGTATTCGCGTATTTATGTAAATTCCGTACGGCCAGATAGCGCTATTAACGGCCGATTAAAAATATTTCTAAGTGAGCGTGAGCAATTCTTTTATTTGCCAAACTTGTGGTGCATACGTATGAAATTTAATGTCTTGTATGATTGTATGAGCAAAGCTAAGGGGTCAACCATTGAGACTAACGAAGCAGTTACCATGGCTTAGGAATTCGATTGGGTTTGAAACAACAGCTTTGAGCATCTAGATTGGTGCCTTCAAAAAAATTTTATCTCGGATACTTTTTGCTTAAATAATGTCTAGGCTGTCCAGGACTCGGGCTTATGCCTAGCGTTTGGTCGGTCGTTTTAGCTAAAAATCAGATTGGCTTAACTAAATAGCGACATCACTAGGCTTTTATTACCTATCAATCTAAGCTCAAGAATGCGGATAGCTGGGGATGCCTTTGTTATATCGGTATAGACACCCGACAGTAATTAGCCTTCTTTCTTTTTATGTACATTCGTATCCGGTATATTTCAAGTTAGGGGAAAGGCCAATAACACAACGATTGTTGAGAGCGGATCCACAGTTCGTCTATACTCTGGGTAATGCATCTTAAAGACTGATTCAGACCGTTCATTTGGTTTGGAACTGATGCTTGTGGTTAGGTTGTAAATGAAAAGTATTCTTCTTCTCGGCGGTACCCGATATTTCGGCCGCGGAATTCTCAAAACGTTTGCGTCACGTGGTGACAATGTAACAGTCCTCTCACGTGGCAATAGGCCTTTACCGTCTGGTTTCCTAGCGCAAGAGTGGATTCGGTGTGACCGTAAAGATGAAAGTGCACTTCGAGAATCAGTGAGTGGGCGTGAGTTTGATATTGTTATCGACAATATCTGTTACGACGTAGCCGACGCGGGGTCGGCGTTGCGAATTTTTTCAGGCGTTTGTGGTCTTTACATAATGACCAGTTCTATTATGTCCTACCTGAACTTGTATCTGCAGGGTCGGGCATTGAGGGAAACTGACTGGAAATATGCCGAGTCGACTACTGGAATGGAGATGCAATATCACTCTGGACTACTTAAATATGCCAAGAGTAAACGCGCATGCGAGAGTTTGTTTCTGGCTTCGAATACTCTGGATTCAGTTGTGCTCCGATTGCCAAATGTTGTTGGCGAAAACGACTTCTCCGGTAGGTCGGCTGTGCTTCCTCAAGCGCTCAAACGAAGCGGTGCCATAGAGTTTTCTGGCCATCCACACGATACGTTCCAACAAGTCTATGAACAGGACCTAGAAAAAACTTATTCGTTTGTCGCTGATGCAAATATCAACGAGTTACCATGCTCCTATAACGTCGGTCCGCCGCCAATATTAGTTTCGCGTTATATCGAAATGATTGCGGAGGCTATCGGAGTCAATGCTGAGGTTTCTTATGTTAATCCTCAAATTTCATCGACTAACGGTGAACCTTTCCCAAAAAACGTTAGTATGGATTGTCGCGCCATTGAGAGAGATTTGGGTATAGCCTTTACTCCTTACGCCCGTTTCATCCCTAAGTTAGCCAATTGGTTTACAAAATAGACTAGATAATTGCTTCTGGGGATGACGGGCGACAACCAGGCTAGGGAACTGTGCGACCTTCTCGTATTGTAATCGATCCTCCATTCTTCGCCTGGCGTCGGCCAGGCTGTTGAACCAGTGTTCGTTCAGCAATTCATCTTGAAACATTTTGTCGAAGCTTTCGACGAAGGCGTTCTGCACGGGATTGCTCTGCTCGATGAAGTGCAGCAGGACGTGGCTGTGATAACCAAAGAAGAGGCGTTCGCCAGCAAGTTCGACGGTCCGATCACGCAGGACCCCCACCTCCCGCTCAGTGGGTTGGTATCGCCACGTCGATCGATTGAGACAGGCCAACTGACAGGCATGGTGCCGGGACGATCCAAACGCCGACACAATCTGCGAAATTACGGTCCACTTGAAGACTCATATTTATCCTTCAGCAGGGCTTGACCCGTAAGCTGGAATTATCCAACCTGATTAAGGACCGTAACCAGATGGATTTGGATGAATATTCTTTCAGCGGAAATTATTGAAAATGAGACTTGCCTTTGTGGCAGCGGGGCACTTGAAGTTGCAATCGATTTACCGCGTTTTCCGCTGACCGGTATTTACATCGACTCCCCGGAACCCGATTTTAATAATTTTCATGATCAGGCTTTAATGGTTTGTATGGAATGCGGGCATATCCAATTACGAAATATACTCCCACCAAAAAAATTATATGGGCGGCACAATGTTCACCGCTCGGCTCAGTCACACCATTCGCCGCAAGCAATTGATTATTTCGTTAGCTATGTAAAGTCGCTCGTTCCTGACCGAATATTTAAATGCATCCTTGAGGTTGGATGTAATGATCTAAGTTTGTTAAATCGGCTTAAAGTTTTAGGATCGGAATCTATTGGAATTGATCCCATTTGGATTGACCGCGACCTTCCAAATGGGAAAAAAATTTCGGTAATAGGTAAATATATTGAACAGGTGGATTTTGCATTAGATATTCCCACTCCGCCAGACTTGATTGTATCAACCCATAATCTAGAGCATATTGCCAGTCCCATTCCTTATTATAAAAAATTAATGGATCGAGCCTCTGACGATGCATTGTTCATAATAGAAGTCCCCGATGTTGGAATCATGTTCGAAAACCTTCGGATTGATCAGATTTTTATGCAACACAATCATTATTACGAATTACGCAGCCTTTTAAATTTTATTGAGTCTATTGATGGCCATTATATTGACCATTGTTATAATTATAATAATTGGGGAGGAACAATCCTAATCGCCTTTGGCAAAGGTCGAAAAAAAGAAAGCGGCAATAAGCCCAAAAATCCATGGGATAAAAATAAAATTCGCGATCAATACTCACTTTATCGAAATCGAATGCAGGGAATAATCAAAATCGTAAAAGAAATA
>CAZSWX010000178.1:0-5398 GCA_964610865.1 uncultured Enterobacteriaceae bacterium | reverse complement strand
GACCAGGACTTCTGGATCTCGTTTTTCGGGATAAATCAGAGGCCGCGCGCCGTGTCGATCCATCGTGTGGGCGTGCGTATGCCCGTTTACCCAAGAGTGTGTAAGGGCGGAGGTTCGGATGACCGGCAGGAGCGGGGGCCGAGCTAGAGGCGACCGTCCGGTTCCAAAAAAGGTCACGGGTTAAGATTGGGCCTGTCGTTTCGCAGTAGGAGAATGAGGGTGAGAGCGGCCGCAAATGATACTAGCCACGATACTCCTAGACATAAGCCCAGTTTCTTTCCACCGAGCGAGCGGCCTTCCGTAAGAAGCGGTACATTGTAGGCGGCAAAGGCGATGAAGAGGTCGAAGAGGAGAGATGCCGTGACAGCGTTTTCCATCGGGACAGTAAGGAAACCGGCGATCAGGTTACCGCCACCCTGCATGTATTGGATATTATAGTACATAGGCAAAAGAACTCCGAGGACGACCAGCACCGCGTATAGCATCTCGCGTGTCTTCATACTCCTTACCCCGATTCGTAGTGAGTGGTAATTTGTGGTTAGCAACGGCATGGCCGTTGGTGCAAGCTGCGCTTCCGAACAACAGACTTAAACTGAAGACAGTTGTCGAACCGGCGGTCCCGTATGCTCTGCGCGCCTCTGATGATTACCTACGGATTATTAGCGGGTTTATTACAAGCTGGAGTGAGAGCGTTGACGGCAACATAAACCAGATGATAGCGGATGGGGGGACTTCCAAGGTTAGAGACGTCGAATCCGACGAGTCAGCATGAGCCAGGAACCAAATGAACCGACCGGGTCGCCTTTAGTGACCGTTGTGATCCCGACTTTCGATCGGGCTCGTCTGTTGTCTCGTAGCATCTCGTCCGTCATTGCGCAGACATTTCCCAATTGGGAACTAGTTGTCGTCGACGACGGCAGTAGGGACGACACGCCGGCGATCGTCAGACAATGGCAAAACAAATGCGCGGCGATCCGGTATATTAGACAGGAGAATCGAGGGGTCGGACCGGCGCGGAACCGGGGGGTATCTGAGGCGAGAGGATACTATATCGCATGCCTGGACAGTGACGATGAGTACTTACCTAGACACCTCGAAACGAGAGTGAGTCTCTTGAGAAAACACAATCTCGATTTCATACAGGGCGGTTTCCGACCGGACAAGCAACAGAAAGTGGTCGATTTTTACTCGCCCAGCAGGCTCATTTCGATCGAAGATTGCGTGATTGGTGGAACCATCATAGGGAAACGGTCCGCCTTTCTAGCTCTCGGTGGCTTCTGTGGCCTGAATTACGGCGAAGACCTTGATTTTTGGAACCGGGCACAGGGAGAGTACCGAGTGCGCACGCTTCGCGAGCCGGTGACGTACCTATTGCATGCGACCGCCGATAGTTTGCGTATGCACCGATTTGAAGTCTGGCAGGCTGAACACGGCACCGACCGACAGTGATTGGGACTCGCGGCAACGTGCTAGTCCTGTTCTGTAGATACCCTGGTTCTGAGCGCGTAGACGCCGAGATAAAAAAGGGGTGTATCCAATGCCGCGAAGGACAATTTGAATAGGTAAGAAGAGATCATTAGGGGAACAAGTTTATCTATTGAGTCAATCGCCGTGCCGAGTCCTCCAGAGGAGTAAAGTATAGCCGAAATAAGTACCGTGTCGACGATTTGGCTGAGCATGGTTGAGCCGTTGTTCCGCAACCACAAATGTTTGCCATTGGTAAGTTTCCGCCAAAAATCGAACAGTTGTACATCGACGGTCTGCGCAACGAGATAGGCCACCATCGAGGCCAGGACACCCGGTTTCATGAATTCATAGACAGTGTCGAATGTGGCGGAGGCGCCGGAAACCCCGGAGGCGTCGGGCAAGGTGTGGCCTAGCCACATAAGGAAGAGCATAAAAAAGTTCATTGTAAACCCGACCCAGACCAGGGCCTGGGCACGGCGTCGACCGTACAATTCGCTGATTAAATCGGTGGCGAGGAATGTGAAAGGGTAGGCCAAGAGTCCCGCCGGAATGACAAACCAGCCGAGATCTACAAATTTCGTGATACCAACGACGTTGCCCAGAGTCAGGGCGGTCAAAAATATTCCGGCCAACAGGACATAGAATGTTTCCTTGCCTTGCGTTGACCAAGCTCGTGGACTAGGAGGTGTCACGGTGGTAACTTTTCTTCAAAGGATCGGGGAACCGGCTATCTCGCTGCTATGCGATCTTCGGCAAACTTAATTACCTGCTCTTCAAGAGAAACGTTGTTCAAGCGATCTATTTCCTGAACGCCGGTAGGGCTGGTGACGTTTACCTCTGTTAAGAAGTCACCGATAATATCCAAACCTACGAAATAAAGCCCGTCTTGTTGGAGACGAGGCTTGAGGATTTTGCATATTTCTAGATCTCGCTTTGTTACGTCCGCGCGGACACAGGTTCCGCCGACATGAATGTTCCCCCTTGTGTCGCCCTCTTGCGGGACTCGTAACGTACACCCGAGCGGTTCACCGTTGAGCACAATCAAGCGTTTGTCTCCTTGACGCACTTCTGGAATGTACTGTTGTGCGATTATTGGTTCGTGCCCCTCTTTAGTCATTGTCTCGATAATTGAGTTGATATTCCGGTCTTCTTCTTTGAGATAGAAAATCCCGGCTCCTCCGTGTCCGTCAACTGGCTTGATGATCATTTCGCCACCGAGTTCGACAAGGAAGTTTTTGAGACGTGTCGCGTCCTGAGAAATTAATGTGGCTGGGATAACTGACGGAAAGTTCAGGGCGTACAACTTTTCGTTAGCGGCCCGCAGGCCGGCTGGCCGGTTGAGAACGATAGTACCGTTTTCTTGGGCTAAGTCGAGTAATTGTGTGGCGTGTAGGTAAGCGACGTTGAACGGAGGATCCTTGCGCATGAAGATAGCGTCAAAGTGGTCCAGTGGCAAGTTGGCTTCTTCGACAAAGTTGAAATGGTGACCTACCTGGCGACGTACTTCGGCGCGTCGTCCGTGACACATCGCACGGGCTCTCTCTACGAACAGGTCTGGTAGCTCCAGGTACCAAACTTCGTGCCCGCGGGTTTGAGCCGCGAGCATAAAGGCAAACGTGGTGTCCTTATCTATGGCGACGTCCTGTATCGGGTCCATGATAAAGGCGATGCGAGATTGAGTCATGAAGTTCCTCTCTGAATGGCCGTACGGTCGGGATCGGCTGCTCGTGTACAATCGTTGGAAAAACTCCACACGAGTTTAGGTGCAAAATGCTAGGTTCTTGGCGCAATTAGCGCAAGGGGGGAAACGCGATAGGGCCCCAAAATAAGCGGCAAGCAGTTACCGCACTGATGCTTGCGGTTTCCGCTCGGAGTACTCCCGGCCCAAGACTTACCGATTGAAATCCCGCCTGATTCGCTTCTGTTAGTTCGGACTGGGGGAATCCTCCCTCTGGCCCGATTAAAATATGCAGACTCTTTGCGCGAGGCTTTTGGCTGGCCAGTTCGGCAATGTGCGTTTTGCGCTCTTGTTCTGAAAAGACGATCTTTTCCGAATCGTCCGGGCACGAGCTGAGAAACTCTGTCAGACTTTGGGGCGGCATTATTTCAGGCGGCAAATTTCCAGATTGCTTGGCTGCTGCAAGGGCGATCCGTCGCCACCGTTCCAGCCGATCGGGCTGTTTCCCTGCCGGGACGACGCTCACAGCGCGATGCGATTGGATGGGTGCAAGAATAGAAACACCGCGTTCCGTGGCTTTCTCCTCCACGAGATCCATTTTGGGACCTTTCAGAAGACATTGGCCAAGGGTTAGGACGAGTCGCGTTTCTTCCGGAGGAATAGTTTTAGTAATAAAAATTTCGGCATAATCCGTTCCGACCGACGTGACCTTTCCCTCGTAGATCGTGCCCCGGTCGTCATAAAGGTCAACCGGGGCATTCGGACCTAGGCGTAAGACGTGCCGGAGATGGTGAAACTCGCTGTTCTTCAAGAGGGCTCTTTCAGCAACGACTTGGTCAGCAGGAACAAAAAACCGACGCATATTAGTCACTTCTTCCCCGCTCGTGTTTGGCGTACCATCAATAACGTTGCCCAGTCGTCGCGCGTTAGACAGTTCACCTCTTTCCAGTGGGTTGGGTGAAATGCGTCCCGTACCGGTTCGACCTGGTCAGTTTGAATACCGGATAAAATGATATGGCCGCCGTCACCGACAGCCTGGGAGATGCTCGGAGATAGCTTGACCAGGGTAGAAGCAAAAATATTTGCGACCACCAAATCAAAGGTTCTGCGCCGTTGAGGTACCGACACTCTTCCGATTTGTAGTTGTGTTTCCACCCGGTTCCGGATTGCATTGTTGTTCGCCTCATTTAAAGCGTCCTGATCGTTGTCAGTTGCCCAAATGTTGGGAACTCCAAGTTTAGCTAGTGCTATGGCAAGAATCCCTGAGCCGGTCCCAATGTCAAGAGCGGTTCTTATCGTCCGAGGGGTCGTAAGACACACGGACTCTAGTAGCTCCAAGCATGACTGTGTCGTTGCGTGGTGACCTGTCCCGAATGCAATACTGGGGTTGATCTTTATTGTATACCGGGTGCCGGAAGGAGGAACTCTACGCCACGGCGGTAGAATCCTGAGCCGTTTCCCGACGAGAAGCTCTGGGAAGTGGGCTCGCCACTGAGTCTCCCAATGAATAGGTGCGAGCGGTTCGATTATGGGGGGGCTGTCGCTTCCTATACTTGGAAAGTAGTTCCGGATTTTTTCGCGATAATCCGCAATCCGCTTTGCTATTTCAGGAGTGTCAGAGTTTTGTACGAAGAACCCTTTAACACGAATACAGGATGACGGAGAAGACATTAGGGGAACCGGCTCTTCCGCGGTCCCGGGTGCCCCCGACTCGGTTAAAAAATTGGCGATTGCGTCTGCCGCTTCCCGCGGCACTGAAACTGAGATAGAGACCCACTGGACTGTCACCACGTATTCCTAGGTCGTTAGCCTACGACCACAAGCGTTTGAGTGTCAGGATCAAGGTACGTATTGGCTACGTTTTTAATATCGTTTTCCGTGACTTCGTTCAGTTTTTCGAGGTATGCTTTGCCATAGTTGCTCCCCAAGCCATAGAGTTCATTGAAGACCATTTCTTCCGACTGCGCGGTATTTGATTGTAAAGAGATCTCGTATGTCCCGGTCATGAACTTCTTTGCTTGGGAAAGCTCTTCGGCGCTTACGTTCTTCGTGCGTATACGAGTTAGTTCCGCCTGAGTAGCCTCTATGGCCTCATCGACGCTCGCTGGGTCGGTCCCCAGGTATACACCGAAAACACCTGGCGCAAGGCCTTCAATGTGGAAGGCGGTCACCGAATAAGCAAGTGCCCTTTGTTCGCGGATCTCGTAGAATAAGCGCCCCCCTTGTCTCGAGAGAATAGTGTCTAGCGCCTTT
>CAZSWX010000177.1:4273-5411 GCA_964610865.1 uncultured Enterobacteriaceae bacterium | reverse complement strand
TCCCGTGGCGTGATAGTTGACCGCGAGGCTCGCAAAATGCGGGTAGGCGGGGAAGTGTTGTGTAGCGCCTGGTAGCTAATCAAGAAAGCGAGTGAGATCATGCCTGGATTTGGGCACAAGCCGCTTCCTGTACCTAAGCAAGTGAAAGTCTCGCTTGAGGGCGAGAGAATTAAGGCACAGGGGCCCAAGGGTGAGTTGTTTGTTAATGTCGACGGCGCCCTGTCTATTAAGATAGATGAGAATATCGTTTCGCTAGCAAGAATCGACGATTCTCAGCGGTCTAAGGCCATGCAGGGCTTGACCCGGAAATTGATAGAAAATGCTGTGACGGGAGTATCCGAAGGATTCACTAAAGTCCTACAAATTAATGGCGTAGGGTATAGGGCAGATTCGGTTAAAGGCATTTTACAACTGAGTTTGGGTTTTTCTCACCCTATCTTCTTTCAGCTTCCAGACGGGGTTACGGCTGCGGTGGAAAGGCAGACGCAAATTACTGTTGAAGGGATTGACAAACAGCTGGTAGGCGAGGTTGCCGCATCAATCCGTAGGCTACGACCGCCCGAACCGTATAAAGGGAAAGGGATAAAATATATTGATGAGCATATACGCAAGAAGGCTGGCAAGACGGCAGTCGCGGCGGCAGGGTAGGTGTAAATGAGTCTAACGAATCCTCGCCGCAGAAGTAGGCTGCTGAGAAGAAAGCGGGTCAGAAGAAAGGTGCAGGGCACTAATTCACGGCCGCGACTCAGTGTATATAGAAGTAATAAGCACCTCTACGCGCAGGTCATTTCGGATGAGAGTGGCCAATCGTTAGCGGCCGTTTCGACGTTGACGGGAGACGTAAAACAGAGCGTGGCCCAGAAGACGGCGACGCTATCGGCTGCGGAGCTAGTCGGACAACTAATAGCGAAGAAATGTAAAGAAAAAGGTATCGAGACGGTCATTTTCGACCGGAATGGATTCCTTTTTCATGGGCGAGTTCGTGCGGTAGCGGAGGCTGCAAGAAAAGCCGGCCTTCAAGTGTAAGGAGTATACCTGTGACGGTTGAAGTTGATCGTATAAATCCAGATGGGCTTGAAATCGAAGAAAAAGTCGTTCACATCAACCGTGTAAGCAAGGTGGTCAAAGGCGGCCGCCG
>CAZSWX010000177.1:0-4173 GCA_964610865.1 uncultured Enterobacteriaceae bacterium | reverse complement strand
AAGAAAAAGTCGTTCACATCAACCGTGTAAGCAAGGTGGTCAAAGGCGGCCGCCGTTTCAGTTTTAGCGCGGTCGTGGTCGTCGGGGACGGTGCGGGTCATGTTGGATTCGGGATGGGGAAAGCTCACGAGGTTCCCGAGGCTATAAGGAAGGGTGTAGAGCGTGCAAAAAAGGGGTTAATTAAGGTGCCCTTGGTAGACGATACGCTGCCCTACACAGTGATAGGCCGACACGGCGCGGGCAAGGTTTTGCTCAAGCCGGCAGCGGCGGGTACGGGTCTGATAGCCGGTGGTGGTGTTCGGATCGTTATGGAACTCGCGGGGGTAAGAAATGCCCTAACGAAGTGCCTCGGCTCCACCAATCCCCACAATTCGGTTAAGGCTACCCTGGCGGCGCTTGAGAGCCTAGACGGTATCGGCGAAGTGGCTGAACGAAGAGGTAAGAGCGTAGCGGAGCTGAAAGGGTAGATGATGCCGGATTCTAGTAAAAGCAAGGTGTTGGCTATCACGCTCAGACGAAGCGGAATTGGTGGAACACAGAGACAGCGCCAAACTTTGCGTGGCCTCGGTCTTAGACGCATTGGTCACACGGTTTTGCGAAGGGACTCGGCATCTCTGCGCGGCATGGTTGTGCGAGTTGCGCACTTAATCGAGGTGAAAGAAGATGGATCTTAAGAGTTTAAAGCCGGCGGCCGGCTCTATGAAAAAAAGGAAGCGCGTCGGACGCGGTCCAGGGTCGGGATTAGGCAAAACGGCCGGACGAGGCCACAAAGGAAGCGGTGCGAGGGCCGGCGGCAGTATCCCGCCTGGTTATGAGGGCGGACAGATGCCGCTTTCTCGGCGTTTGCCAAAAAGAGGCTTCCACAATCCTTTTAGACAAGAGTATGTTGCAGTGAATTTGGGCAGTCTCGAACAATTTGTTGAGGGGTCCGTAGTCGACCTTTCCAGTTTTAGAAAAACGGGACTAGTGAAGGGAAGGAAAAGCAAAGTCAAGGTTTTGGCGCAGGGTCGTCTGACGAAGGCACTAACTGTTAGGGCACACGCTTTCAGTGCCCAGGCTCGCGAAAAGATAGTAGCTCTCGGGGGTACGGCCGAGGTCGCATAAGTTTATGCTAGAGGGCATACAAAACGCAGCCAAGGTCTCAGACCTCCGTCGCCGTCTTCTCTTCACATTTGCGCTTCTAGGTGTCTACCGGATAGGCGTGGCGATCCCGACACCGGGGATAGACGGTGAATCACTAGCCGCATTTTTCGAGCAGGCTGCGAGCACGGTTTTCGGTCTGGTGAACCTTTTTTCGGGCGGGGCACTGGAAAGATTTTCCATATTCGCACTTGGCATAATGCCATACATCAGCGCTTCGATTATTTTCCAACTTTTGACGGTCGTTGTGCCGACATTAGAGCGGCTGTCTAAAGAGGGGGAGCAGGGTAGAAGGAAGATTACGCAGTATACTAGGTACAGTACGGTAGGGCTGGCGCTACTTCAGGGGCTATTTATTAGTATTGGCTTGGAACAAATCCAGGCGCCCGGCGGAAGTTCTGTGGTTTTCGATCCTGGTTGGGGGTTTCGCCTAATGACGATGGTCACGCTGGCTGCAGGGACGGCGTTTATCATGTGGTTGGGAGAGCAAATTACGGAACGTGGGGTGGGTAACGGTATTTCGCTCGTGATATTCGCCGGCATAGTTGCGAGTATACCATCCGCTGTTACTGCGACCACCGAGTTTGTGAGAGAGGGTGAACTGAGCATTTTGTTGCTTCTTCTTCTTTTGGCTGGCATGGTTGCCATTGTTGCAGCAGTCATTTTTGTGGAACGTGGGCAGAGAAGGATCCCGGTACAATATGCTAAACGTGTAATAGGCCGGAAGGTTTATGGCGGACAAAGTTCCCATCTTCCATTGAAAGTAAACACGGCTGGCGTGATTCCCCCTATATTTGCCTCCTCGGTCCTGATCTTTCCAGCAACTATAGCAGGCTTTGCGTCTCACCCATGGGCTCAAGGCGTGGCGGATATACTCGCCCCCGGAAGTTGGGTCTATAATTTGAGTTACGTCGGGATGATAATATTCTTTTGCTTCTTTTATACTGCGGTAGTATTTAACCCCACTGATGTGGCGGACAACATGAAAAAAAATGGAGGATTTATACCTGGAATACGGCCGGGGCAGCGCACTGCGGACTATGTAGACCGAGTGCTCAGCCGGATTACGCTGACGGGTGCACTTTATGTCGCCATTATTTGTGTATTGCCTAATCTCTTAGTGGGTTCATTCAATGTGCCTTTCTTTTTCGGCGGCACCGCCCTTCTTATAGTTGTAGCAGTAGCGTTGGATACAGTCGCTCAAATCGAGACTCAACTCATAATGAGGAATTACGAAGGCTTTATGAAAGGCGGCCGAATTAGGGGTAGACGCGGATGATTATGAACTCGATTGGTACCGGTTATCTCGGACTACCGCACTTCATATTGGCATGATTTTTTTGAAATCAACAGAAGAAATAGAGACGATGCGTGCGGCTAACCGTATAGTCGCCGAGATCCTGCATGACTTAGGGGAGCGGGTGCGGCCCGGCGTTTCTACTGGTGACCTTGACGAAGCAGCGGGAGGGCTAATTCGTAAGAAAAGAGCGAAAACGGCTTTCAAGGGGTACACCATTCGAAACGGTGGGGTACCTTTCCCTGCTCATATCTGTATTTCGCTGAATGAGGAAATTGTACATGGAATCCCTTCAAGAGAACGTTTTATAAAAGATGGGGATATTGTTAGTTTAGATTTTGGTGTAATATACAAAGGTTTTTATGGAGATTCAGCCGTAACACTTGCGGTGGGTGAAATAGACAGCTCCGTTCGCCGTCTATTGAGCACGACGTCGGATGCGTTGGAAGCTGGGATTAAGCAAGCGTGTGTGGGCAATCGAATAGGAGATGTGTCTTCAGCCGTTCAGGTTAAAGCCGAATCCCTGGGATTTTCGGTAGTAAGAGAATTTGTAGGCCACGGAGTCGGACGCCGATTGCACGAGGACCCGCCGGTGCCTAATTATGGGCTTAAGAATAGAGGGCTTCGCTTGCGTGAGGGAATGGTCATTGCCATTGAACCTATGGTTAACATGGGAGCCCCCGAAGTATCGATGTTAAGCGACGGCTGGACGGCCGTTACGACTGACGGGAGTCTCTCCGCCCACTTTGAGCATTCCGTTGCCGTTACGGTCGATGGCCCGGTGGTATTGAGCAGGTTGTAAAACCTATGGTAGGTCAGAGTGCGTTTTGTAAAAAGGGAGTGTGTGTGAAATGAAGGTTCGTGCCTCCGTTAAGCCAATGTGTAGAAAATGTAAAATTGTAAAGCGGCGAGGTATCGTGCGTGTCATTTGTGAAAACCCCAGACATAAACAAAGGCAGGGCTAAAATCGGTATCGTTTGTTCATTTGACTAACTGAGTGGGGGTAGGTTTATGGCGCGTATTGCGGGCGTGGAAATACCACGAAACAAGAAAATAGGTATTGGGCTTACTTATATTTATGGTATCGGGAGAGTCACGGCGTTGGAGATTCTTACCCACGCCGGCGTCGACCCTCAATTGAATTCAGATGGCCTAGAGGACGATGATGTCGCGAAAATTCGTCGGATCATCGATGAAAAATATCAGGTCGAAGGAGACTTGAGAAGAGACGTAGCGGGAAACATTAAGCATTATATAGATGTCGGCGCTTACCGGGGTCTACGTCACCGTAGGAATTTGCCGGCTAGAGGCCAGAGAACAAAGAACAATTCTCGAACGAGAAAAGGACCGCGACGTACGGTTGCAGGAAAGAAAGTGGCGCCCATTCCAAGATAGGGTGTGTTAGCAAAAGAAGGACTTTATATGCCGAAAACAGGGGATCGACCGACCTCGCGGAAGAAGAAAATACGGAGGAATGTGCCCGAGGGCGTCGTCTGTATCCATTCCACTTTTAACAATACTATAGTCACAATATCAGACCCCCAGGGGAATGCTGTGGCTTGGGCGAGCGCGGGAAGTGTAGGGTTTAAAGGCTCTCGAAAAGGTACGCCATTTGCCGCTCAGATGGCAGCCGAAAGCGCAGCAAGAAAAGCTTCGGATTCAGGAATGCGTTCAGTTCAGGTGCATATCAAAGGACCGGGCGCGGGAAGAGAGTCGGCTCTGCGGGCACTACAATC
>CAZSWX010000176.1:0-5411 GCA_964610865.1 uncultured Enterobacteriaceae bacterium | reverse complement strand
AGCAAATGTATATGAGAAAAGGATTAGGTTCAGATTAAAAAATTCTCATATTCCATCAGACGCGTCTGGTGTCCACTAGTTTCTTGTCTCGAGGTAAATTTCTAGTTACAGTTTCCGACTGGCACGGACCCGAGTCAACCCAGGTCCGTCATACTAGAACAAGCCTCATATATTATCCCGCCGTCATTGAAATATTTTCTTTGTTCTACCTGACCGTTTAATGCCCGTTCTGTACCTCCATAGGTATGTGGTAACGTCGTCGCCAACCCAGCGAACAAGCAATTTCGTTCCGCAAAATGGCACTCTGATAGCCAGCATTCTTCATAGGTCACTATGCCGCATTAGGCTATTCTGTCTCGAAAACGTATTACCGATACCATCTTTACGCTAGTGTCTCGCAATCTATTTTTTATTAACCCGAGGCAGTCCCCTGGAACGCCCGACCAGCCCATACTTCCTCGCTTACCTCTTGCCGGCGTTCCTCCGGTATGAAAGCAGTAAGTTAAAGTGACACCGTGGTCGTTAAATTTTATACCAACAACACAAAAACTAACATTCAAGGCGAATTGAATGCATATAATTAAGACCGGCGGCGTCGAAATGATTCCTATTGATGGAGGATATAAAGTTTGGACAAAACGCGTGGGCTCGGGAACAATCCCACTACTGACGTTACACGGAGGTCCGGGCTGCACCCACGAGTACTTCGAATGTTTCGAGGATTTCCTGCCCCAGCAGGATATTCAACTAATCTATTACGATCAGCTCGGTTCTGCGTATTCGGATCAGCCCACCGACCCCGCATTATGGACTATTGACCGTTTCCGGCAAGAAGTAGAACAGGTCCGACTCGCACTCGGTCTAGACAACTTCTACCTGTACGGCCATTCTTGGGGAGGGCTTCTTGGAATCGAATATGCGCTCGTCCATCAAGAACACCTAAAAGGCCTCATCATATCAAACATGACCGCGAGCATCCCTCATTACGTCGCCTATCTCAACGAACTCCGCGCCTTGCAGCCGGAAAGTGTCATCCAAATTCTGGATAAGTACGAAGCTACAAAAGAGTTCGATGCACCGGAATACGAACAAGCTTTATTTGATCACATCTACGACAAGCACTTGTGCCGCCTTAAACCCTGGCCGGAGCCGCTCCTCCGGATGTTCAAAAATCTCGCAACGCCCGTCTATCACACTCTACAAGGCCCGAACGAGTTTGTGGTCAACGGCACCTTCAAGGACTGGGACCGATGGGAAGACCTATACCGAATCCGATGTGCGACCCTGGTCTTAGGGGCGCGCCACGACACTATGAGGGCAAAAGAAATTGAACGCATGGGCGAACTTATGCCAAATGCCACAGCTTACATCTGCCCCAATGGAAGCCATTGCGCGATGTACGACGACCAAGAGGCCTATTTCCATTCTCTCGTGCAGTTTATTAGGAATGTAGAGTCAGGTGTCTTTGATAGAAGTCCGTAATGGATTTTAGAAAATGAAATCAGGGCTCGTCGTTGGTCGGATATTATGGTGCCTGCTTCTTCCAGCCCCTAACAAAGGAAAACAGAACATGACCCACCTCCTTCTCGCAATCAAACGCAAAAACGGACTCAGCCGCTCTGAGTTTTCGCACCACTGGCGCGAGGTTCACGCGCCGCTCGCTCAAAAGCTCCCCGGCTTATTACGCTACACACAGAACCATGCACCAATCATCGCAAGCAAGGCCCAAGCTTACGACGGTGTCGTGGAAATATGGATGGAAAACGAAGAAGCAATCGCAGACGCGTTCTCGAGCCCGGAATACCGGCGCGGCGCCTATGCCGACGAACCTAATTTCGCCAACCTCAAGGAAGTGGTACGAGTGGTGGCCGAAGACCATGTGTTGCTTAGGGAAGAACCAAACAATAGACCAGAAACAATGGTGAAAAGATTGTCCTTTATCAAAAGAAAGACCGGCATGAGCCGTGATGATTTCTTTTCGTACTGGAAAGACATCCATGGCCCGATGGCGTTAGCCTTACCCGGCCTCCGCGAGTACACACAGTGCCACGCAACAGCGTCAATGTACGAGCATGGGGAACCCCCGTACGATGGAGTCGCTACACTGACATTTGACACCATGGGCGACCTCTATTTCGCGCTGGATTCTCCAGCGTTCAAAGACGTCGCTCAACCAGACGGGACAACGTTCGTCAACTCTGATTCTGCCTTCACAATTATCAGCGAAGAACATTCGATCGTCTAATAGGCTCAGGCCCGAGTCTTTGGATCCCGAGACGGTAGCTCCACGACGCCGGTAGCTATGACCGACAGCTCATTGTCTTGGTTTTTCGCATTCTGCTGTATTTCTACGCAATGACGATCACCTTCGGTGAAGACCCTCAACACTTCACCGTTTATAAACAATGTATCACCGACGGGATTGTGGCGGCGGATCTTCACAGAACTCTTGCGTAGAAAACCATCGTCGCCCATCCAATCTGTTAAGTGGTGTGTCATCCAAGACGTCCGCTCAGGCCCGTAATCGTAAGCCTCAGGTGTACCAACCCGCTGTGCTAACTCGGTATCCCAATGCACACGCTCGGGCACATCCGGTATACCAAAACGGTCCGGTATGCCGAGGCCCGGGTGTTTTTGCAGTTGCTTCCAGGCCAAACGGTTGGCCCGTATGTATAAGCCGCCCCATCCCTGCGCGTAGGCAATGAACCCGGTTACGGTCATTGGGCCCTTAACCATGCAGGGCAACTTTTCACCCACGGCAACGTCTTCGATGTAACGCGGTCTGCTACCCCGCACCTCCTCTTGCGAATACCGACCGTGTATATCTTGGATTTGTTCGCGCGAGTAACTGACCTGTTTCTTCGTGCGCGCCTGTTCATATTTGGTACCGTGTTCTCTCGCCGTATCTCTCTCCGTCCGAAAACACCAGCTGTCTCCTTCGACGACGAGATCATTGTTTTGATTGTAGTAGTCCACGTGATAAATTTGCTGGATCGCACGGCCAGCAAATTTCGTCTCGTGTTCCACAAGGTCTTTCAAGTACGCCTTGCTTTGGAATGCATCGTTTCGAAACATGGGCTGGTGCCAGATCAAGTCAGCGCCAGCCCACATTGCATGTATACCGGGAAGCCCTCCCACATACCCGCTGAGAACCCTGTTTAAGGGGAAGACAAAAGATGGCGGAGCCGTTATCGATCCGTGTCTAGCCTTCGCGGCGTACTCAGGATCACACCACAACGGGTTATCATCGCCTATTCCATGGGCGTAATGCCGAATATTATCGCGAGTAGCCTCATAACACCACGGTTCTAGCGTATCCTCGATCGGCACTCCGATAAGCCTCCGCAAAGAATCGAGGGCTTGGTCCGTAATAATTGCGAAGCGATGCTCTTCTTTGGCCATATAACGTATTTCTCCTATGTTCGAATTTTTGGGCTCCCCGGGACCGGGCAAACGGTCCTCACCATGTGGGAATTTGTGCCTAAAGGCAAGACCGACGCCACGGCTTCTGCTAGCTCGTTTCTCTTTGCCGAAAACGAGGCATAACAGCAGAAGCGAATAGCCGCATGGACGAAATAGCAACAGTCAGGCTTAGTACGTTAAAATTCACCTGTAACGATGCGATGTCGAACCCTCCAACTTCCCGGTGATACTCCATAATTTGCTGAGTAATGGAGTCGGGAGTCCCAACCCAGGCGGCTCCTTTTGCCCGTTGTGTCTCAAACGTTTCACGAGACAATGCCCGCACTATCACGTCGTATTGAGGGTAATCTCTAGACCTTAGCCCGGTGATCCAACCCGATGCGGCATCCACCAGATCCTCTAGGTATGCATTAAGGGGCACGCGTGCGAGAGCAACCGCCACGTCTTCGCTTTCGGCACACAACATGTGGAAGGCGAGCATAACGCGACCGGGCCCGTCATGCCCGGCTCTCGCACGCGCTTCTCGGTAGGATCCGATTAACTCAGCCATCTGACCTCCCGCCAAAGGAATAGCCATGACGTCGTACCCAAGCCGTCCCGCACGTTCAAAGCTGCTAGGCGTTGCCAGAGCTGCGATCCAGAAGGGGGGACGTGGGATTTGCGTCGGCCGAGGGAGCGATGTCACGTTTTCGAACTGGTGAAACCGTCCCTTTGTCGATACGCTCTCATCCTCTAACAGCCGTCGGACGAGCTCGACCCCTTCTTCGAAGCGTCCATTACTTTCGTCCGGTTTTACATCGAAACGCGCAAATTCGTGCGGCAAAAATGCTCTCGCGAAACCTACCTCCAAGCGGCCATGGGAAATCGCGTCGAGCATTCCAATTTCCCCAGCAAGTTTGAGCGGATGATTGAAAGCAGGCAGTAACGCCCCAGATATCAATCGCATTTTTTGGGTTACCATAGACGCGGCGGTCAGGAATAGTAGTGGATTGGGGCTATATCCACCGTAGGAATGAAAATAGTGCTCTACCGTGCGAACTGAAGTAAAGCCTAATTTCTCTGCCAAAGCACATAATTCTAGAGCCTCGGACCAATAAGACTCGCCGGTCTTTTGCTCGGGGCTCACATTCGGAAAAAACTGCAGTCCAAACTCAATCGCCGACATTTCGCGTGTCTCACTCCTGCCCCAACGATTCCTCGTCTAGGAAACAGGTCCTCTCGATGGTTTACCGTCATCGTTTTTGGGTCTATACAACAAAAGAATAGAAAAGAATCGATCGTCAATCCGCTTACGCTCCACAGCAGATTGTTTGCTTACAAAAGACACAGCAATCGACGCTGTAGCGTTTGCCAAGAAACCTAGAAGACCTGGTCCAAACAGCCAAAGACTCTCACACCCAACTAACGTCATTCCGAGGACTACCAATGTGCCACTGATAACACCGACAAAAGCCGCATTAGTAGAAAATCGAGGCCAATAGAGTCCGAGTATCATCGGCACGTATAGCTGCATCAGTAGTTCAAACTTGATAATAGTCAACTTCCACAAGGTAGCGATGGGCTGAAGCGACGCTAGAGTCACTCCCACTATAAGAACGACAGTTCCTACACGGCCGGCCCAAGCTAACTGCTCCTCAGTTGCACTGGGGCGCAAAAAATGCCGATACAGATCATGCGTCACCATTGAGGAGAAGGTTAGCAATACCCCGGCTGCCGTGGACATGATAGCGGCGGCGGCCCCAATAAAAACCAACACTACGACCCAATAGATTTGATCAGTCTGGCGGCCGAGCAGGAGCCCTAAAATTTGATCCGAACGTATATCGCCAAGTGATGGAAAACTGACAATGCCGACCATTCCTATAGCCACAACACACAACATGATAATCACATAGTTTGGAACCATCATGCCTACACTCCGCCGAAGATCCGTTTCTGTCTTCGCAGCGTAGACGCTCTGTATGATCTGCGGGTACATTGAACCGCCA
>CAZSWX010000175.1:0-5447 GCA_964610865.1 uncultured Enterobacteriaceae bacterium | reverse complement strand
AGCAATCGGCTGTTAACCGATGGGTTGTTGGTTCGAGTCCAACCCGAGGAGCCAAATTCTAGAAAGGCCGGCGGCATCGACCAACGGCCTTTCTATTTTTTGAGCCCGTTTCTGAGATTCGGCCGCTGCATTTTGAGGTCGCCGGTAAAAGATAGTGCAACTTGAATCCCTCGCAAGTTCTATCCTTGTAGGATAACTTTCCCCGATATGATTACGAGCCGAACGTGCGGCTTTTTGTTGCCGCTTAGAGGTGCAAGAAAAGAACCGGTCCTCGTGTCTGACTGTCCGTTAAAGCGAGTTATATTCTTGGCGTGCATTTTCCCAAGTTCTTTCCGGTAGGGAAAGAACTCTAACTCTAAATGAGTGTGGAGGAGTTACCTCGTGGTCATCGCATCTATAGAAAGAAGTTATAGATCCAGAAGTTGTGCATGTGGTTGGGGCGGTCTAAATTATAGAATTCAGAGTCCGCATGGTTCTAGCAACGAAAGAAATCGCTGGGCCCGTTTTCCCCACGAATGCTTTTGGGTAAAGGGAACACAATCGGTGGAATTAATTCGGAACGCCTGGGTAATGGCTCTTCGCAAGTAGTTGTCCAAGAAACCAGTCTTCGCTTGCTGTAGCAAATCCCTCGCGCCTGTTGCAGGAAAGGCCGCTACAGGTTTTTTGGAGGCCCGTCTCGACGTTTTTAGTATGGTAGGTAGTAGGGCCGACAGTTATCGTTGCGATGAAGGGGCCCTACTACGGTATAAGACAAAGCGTCAGAATAATTTAATGGACTAAGGTTTTTCCTTTAAAGCTTAGCCGGAGGATCGGCCTTCATTTAATTCTGCGGATGATTGTGATTACCAATCTCTGTTACCTTCGTCACGCCTCGGCCCACGAGACCGTTCTTTCTGAGGGCGTGCCTCATTCACCGTTAGCGGTCGCCCTTGAAGATCACTGCCGTTGAGACGTTCTATTGCGGACTCCGCTTCTTCTGCGTTATCCATTTCGACAAAGCCGAAGCCCCGGGACTTACCCGAAAAACGATCGGTAATTATGTTCACTGATGTAACAGCCCCGGATTCGCCAAACAGGTTCTCCAGCTCCTCCTGAGTTGTACCGAATGGAAGGTTGCCGACAAAAATTTTCATACTTAGGGACCTCCTGAAATTGCAAAGCCCAAAACAAAGAGAGGAGGTCGCCAGGGCTTTTGTATGCGAACCAGCTCAGCAGTGCGAGAGTATCACGCGGCACTGCGCTTCGTACCGACCGTCGAAGAGTACGGTTTTTTTAACATCAACGCAAGCTCGAGTGACTAAAACCGGACGCATGGGTAACGGCCAGGAAGTAACTATAGTCTCTCTCGTTTTGTATATATAACGTGGATTTCTATTGTCGCTTTTTCAGGATACAGGACAAAATGAAGCTCCCGTGGGGCAAAGAAGAAGAACCAACCTGGGGATAGTTCATTTTTCTGGAAGATAAAGTCGCTCTCATGTAGGGACTCCCTCCGGACCTAGCGCCACTATTATGGTAGCTTTAGTTGTAATCTGGTCGTACATGAAGCCTGGTTAGAATTTGGCCTATGTTGCTACAGACAACTGAGCAAAAAAACCTGAAACGCGGAAATAGAGAGTATGCTTAGCTAAAAGCCCTTTTTTGGGGTCGAGGATTCTCGACCAGGTATTATTTTCACAAGAGTCTAAAACAGAGACGAAGGGAGAATCTCAGATGTTCGTCGTTACTAACCGTATCCCCGTGGCGCGAAGCCACGAAAGCGATTTCGAAGATCGTTTCCGTAATCGGGCCCATCTTATAGATGAATCTCCAGGATTCATCAAGAATATCGTTCTGAGGCCTGTACAACGGCGGTTCAATCACGAGACAGGTGACTGGGAAGAGAAGGAAGAAACAGGCTTTTATCTAGTGCAAACCTATTGGGAGAACGAACAAGCCTTCTGGGACTGGACCCGCAGTGATTCGTTTCGTATCGCGCACAGTAACCGTCCGCCCGCCGAGATGTTCGCTGGACCAAACGTGCTTGAAATTCATGAAGTCATATTAAGTACGGGAAAATAATGCTTATACCTGTGAATTTGGGGGACATGAAGCATATGTCTGAGTCTGCGGTCGATTGTTTTAGGCAAATCGCCTCGGAAAACGAATTCTGTTCGATGCGCCTAGTTCAAGAGCGCGCCGAATCATTGGTCGTGCGCCAGAACGTTTTACAGCCGACCGTGAGGAGTCGCGACATCGGAGCAATGCTCACGGTTCTGTGTGGGAGTGGGGTAGGATACTGCGGTACGGCAGACCTAAGCCAGGACGGGCTCAAGCGAGCACTTGCGCGAGCGACGTTCTGGGCTGATTTAAGTGCCGAACGTGGTGTGACCGACTTCTCAAAGGTCCTTTTTCCTGAGCCCCAAGGAAACTATCAGACGACGGTGAGAATTCCTTGGAAATCGGTTCCGTTACGTGAGAAAATACAAGTCCTTTTGGGAGAGAATATTAGGCTTAAGACCAACGATCGGATCGTCGATTGGGAAGCGGAAATTTCTCATACAGAGTGTGATGTGGTCTATGCGACAAACCGAGGGGGTTACTGTCGCCAACAATTCTCATATGTGGTGCCGGCTCTTAGCGCGACAGCGAATGTGGGCGCGGAAAGTCAAACTCGTACGTTTGGGGGGCGCGGCGTGTGCCGACAGGGCGGCTTCGAAGTGCTCGAAGAAAGTGGTTTCTATGATGTTGCGCCTGTGCTAAGCGAGGAGGCGGAGCAGCTCGTTTATGCCCCCGATTGTCCTAGCGGGATAATGGAAGTACTCCTAGCCCCCGACCAGGTGATCCTACAAGTTCATGAATCTATAGGCCACCCACTGGAGTTAGATCGGATATTGGGAGATGAGCGGAACTATGCGGGCACCAGTTTCGTAACGCCCGAAATGTTTGGGACATATCAGTATGGATCTGACTTGTTGAACGTAGTGTTTGACCCCCAGCCGTTCAATCAATATGCAAGTTATAAGTTCGACGATGAGGGTTCAGAGGCCAACAACCAGTACTTGATCAAAGAAGGGAAGTTGCTCCGGGGTCTAGGCGGCACGGTATCGCAGGCGAGATCCGGCCTTCCTGGAGTCGCGAATGCCCGGGCGAGTTCGTGGAATCGGCCGCCTATTGATAGGATGGCGAACATTAATTTAGAGCCTGGAACAACAAGCGTGACGGAGATGATCGCTTCCATCGAGCGCGGTGTTTATATGAAGACAAACTGCTCCTGGTCGATAGATGACTCGCGCAACAAGTTTCAGTTCGGGTGTGAGCTAGGACACGTGATCAAGGATGGGGAATTGAAACATTTGGTCAAGAAACCCAATTACAGAGGGGTTTCAGCTAATTTTTGGCGAACTCTTAGATTGGTTGGGGATTCGGAGAGTCTCGAGGTGTTGGGCACACCCTTTTGTGGCAAGGGGGAGCCGAACCAGGTCATTCGTGTTGGACACGCTGCCCCCGCCTGCGTTTTTTCGGACATCGAAGTGTTTGGTGGAGATTAATCAGTGCAGGATTACTTTTATAGACTTGCGGATTCCTTATTTGGCAAACTAAAGGGTGAGGAATATTTGCTCTGTTCGTTTTCGGGAGAAGATTCCGATTTCGTTCGTTTTAATAAGAGTCTTATTCGGCAGGCGGGTTCTGTTAACCAACGTAGCCTGACGATCAAATTAGTAAGGGGGAGACGTCAAGCAGTAGGTGAGGCTACGCTCAGTGGGAATTTTACTACAGACCGAGAGCTTTCTGCTGGATTCTTACTTGACCTACGTGAAGTTTTGTCGGACTTGCCAGAAGATCCTCACCTTCATTATTCCCAGCAGGTAAACTCGAGTGAGCATATTAGGGAGAACACTCTTCCAGATCGGCAAGCCGAAATAGTTGAAGGCATTATGGCTTCAGGAGTGGGGCGTGATTTGGTCGGATTCTACGCTCTTGGAGGTATATATGAGGGATTTGCTAACTCACTCGACCAGCGAAACTGGTTTGCCACCCACACCTATAATATAGATTTCAGCCTGTATTCTGACGCAGTTCGGGCGGTGAAAATGGCAGATGCGGGTTTTATTTGGAATGGTAGAGCTTTTCAGAAGAAGGTCGAGGCAGGCCTCGCACAACTCCATGCCTTGAAACGTCCCCAGAAGACTCTCGAACCAGGGCGGTATCGGGTCTACCTTGCGCCATCGGCGGTGTCGGAAATCATAGATCTACTTAATTGGGGGGCCTTTGGGTTGAAAGATTCTAAGACGAAGCAGACCCCTTTGATTAAGATGACAGAAGAGGGCGTCAAGCTGCATCCAAGCGTTTCCTTCATTGAAAATACCCAAAACGGTATAGCGGCAAATTTCCAAGAAGATGGATTTTTGAAGCCGGGCCAGGTGAGGCTAATCACAAAAGGGGCAATCTCGGAAATGTTGGTTTGTCCTCGCTCGGCCAAAGAATTTGCAACTGCCAGTAATGGTGCGTCTCCGTGGGAATCGGCGGAATCAATCGAGATGATGCCCGGGAATTTAGAAAGCGACAACATTCTGAAAGTCCTAGACAGAGGTATATATATCAACAATCTTTGGTATTTGAATTATTCCGACCGGGCTGCTTGTCGTATGACTGGTATGACGCGATTCGCAGTGTTTTGGGTCGAGAACGGCGAAATACAGGGTCCCACCAATGTTATGCGTTTCGATGAATCACTGTATCGCTTTTTGGGCTCTAATTTGGCTGGAATCACGAAAGAAAGAGAGTTGTTGCTTGATTCTACGACTTACCATTCTCGGTCTACGGACAGCCGAAGACTACCTGGAATACTCGTGGAAGACTTCGCGCTAACGTTATAAATAATGCTAAATACACGCGCCTCTCGCCCTATTTGGACGCAGTCCCAATGTGTTTTCTGTTGTAAATTGCCGGATGCTATCGAAACGGAGCATTATTCTCTTGCCCCAAAAGATGTTTCCCTACCAGCTCTGTCACACGGTCAGGATGGGCATTAATATGAAGCGGCATCGCCTGAAAATCTCTATAGCGCCTCTCGAACGAGCCCTCCTCTCGTAGACCGTTGCCACCTTGTACTCGCAATATGTGACGCATCGCCTCGTCGCACAATCGGAGTGCAGTCATGCTATAGGCCTGCTGCCGAAGATAATCCGTTTCGTTTGGAATTATGGTCTCGGCGATGCGCGTGTCGGTCTCCGAACATCCGGCGTGCACTGCGGCCCTCGCAGAAGAAATCGCCGCCGCCGCGTGACCGATGTTGAGCTGTACAGCGGGTCGTTCCGCCACCCGGACTCCGAAAATTGCTATTCTGTCCTTTAATTCGTGGCAGGCTTGGTCTAGCGCCGCCGCGGTCAAGCCTACGGCTTGCGCCCCCAGCCAAAGGTCGGATAAGGCGACCCAATCTTCCCTGTAGCGGTGAGCCACCATGC
>CAZSWX010000174.1:0-5458 GCA_964610865.1 uncultured Enterobacteriaceae bacterium | reverse complement strand
GGGCAAGGAATTTTTCCGGACCATGAAAAAAAGGAGACAAATGAACACAGTCGCAAGTGACCCTTCTTAGCAGAGTAGGGCAGATGTACAACAGGGGCAGAGCGCTGGAATGCGGGAAGCCTCTCATCTATAAGCCATGTCTCTTTTGTTAGCCTGGTTGCTTTTGGGCCTCCTTTGCGTGTCGGCCCTATACTACGTTTTGAGCGTCTGCGCGACGCGCCGCCTGTTCAACCTGGCGTCCCCGCCAGTTCTATCTAAGTATCCTCCTGTGTCTATTCTGAAGCCTCTCAAGGGGGCTCCTCATGATCTCTACGATACTTTGGCAACCTTTTGTCGCCTCGATTACCCCTCCTTTCAAATCATTTTCGGCGTACGGGAGCCTGAGGATCCTGCCGTCTCCGTTGTAAAGCAAATCCAAAAGAAATTTCCGGCCTGCGACATCTCTCTAGTTGTCGAACCCCATGTGATTGGAGAAAACTATAAAGTAAGTACCCTACATCACCTTTTATTGGAGGCAAAATACGATCATCTCGTTATAACGGACAGTGACGTAACAGTAGATCCAGACTATCTGTGCAAGATCATACCTCCGCTCACGAAAGATGAAACAGGCCTGGTAACTTGTATTTACCGCGGGGGAGCATCCCGGCCTTTGCCGGCTCTGATCGAATCAATCATGATCGAGACTAGTTTCATCACTCAGGTGATAGTGGCAAGTCAAATAGAAAAACCGTCATATGCTTTTGGCGCGACCATAGCCGTTAAACGGCATTGTCTTGAATCGATAGGCGGATTTGCCCCGCTGCGCAATGTCCTGGCGGACGACTATTATCTAGGCTTCAACCTAGCCCGCACTGGGGTTAGAATACAGATACTTCCTACCATAGTAGAGACGCACCCCGACGTAAGTTCCTTTACTGATTTATTTCATCACCAAATTAGATGGGGAAGGACCCAGAGGAACTGCCGACCCGGCGGCTATCTGAGTACCGCTGTGACATTCGGTACCGTTTGGGCCGGCCTTACCCTACTTTGCCTTTGGCCGGCTCCTGAAATATGTGCGGCCGCCTTCGGTGTGATCTTCTTGCGTATGGTTACGGCCTTCTTCATTAGTACTATTTTCCTTAAATCTACCCTCCCTTGGGCCAGTGTTCTGCTAGTCCCGCTGACCGACTTGTTATCCTTTTTGGTCTGGTTGAACAGCCTGTGGGGCACCACGGTCCGTTGGGGTCCCTACACGTTTCGGGTCAGATCGAATGGTACGATGACCCGTGTGAATTGATAGGGCATATATGGAGACGATTACGGAGAGCGGAGCATTGCATAACTAACAAGTTGTATTCCTTCCTGGGAAACAGCATCTCTTACCTTTTGGCTTGTTAATGCCTGCAGCTCAAGGTCCCGCCTATATGTGGGCGTCCAACGTGCTACCACGGGGCAAGGGAGCAAGGACGGATGGCAATAAATTTCACTGACTCCTGCTTTAAGTGTCGGCAACAATCGTAGAAGGTAGGTCTCATCTACAGCACCGCTTTGATGCAGGCCAAAAAGATTGTCCGGAAATCCGAAACCGTGTTGACGCAATTTTTTCTCGGCTGCTCGTGCAAGGTTCGCAAAGATGAAGGCTTGCCATGTTTTCCGCCAAGCAAACCCTCCGGCGAGAGCGTGTCTCGAAAACACATTCTCTTTCGTCAGACGCAAAGCTGGTATACGGTACTCGTCTTTCAAGCTCAGAAGAATATCCATTATGGAGGGGTGCATATGGATGTTTAGGTGGCCGTCAACGTGGGACAGCCGCAATCCCGTGCATAAAAATCGCTCAATTTGGGCTCGGCACTCTGAACGTATTTGGCTCAGAACACGTCCCGAAAAATAGTACCTTAGCCCCGAGTACAGCGCATTGTTTGAAAAATTTCCTTGGCCATCCGTGATCTTCGGGATTTGAGATGGGGACAGAGCCGCGCGGCCCTGAACGAGCGTGAGATGCAAACCTATTGCCAGTGTAGGTAACGACTTCGCGATTTCGACAGCCTCTCGCCAGGCTCCGCCCGTCACCATCAAGCTTGTATTCGTTAAAATACCGTTCTTGTGGGCTTGCAACACCCCCTTGTTCACCTGCGACGATAGGCCAAAATCATCCCCGCTAACTATAAGGTATCTGTCCTGGGGTGTAGCCGGTCCTGAGCGATTCGCGCGCATCGTGCCGTTTAGCCTTTATTCTTCTAGCCTGTGCTAGGGCGATCAAGGCTATCAATTTTAGGCATTATTTCCTTCTCCGCCCTCTCAAGATCCTCAGGGAAATCGATTTCCGTCCATGGTAAATCATCAACACGCTCAAATCCAACCCGGCATTTGGCCAAGAATTTCGGATACGCCTCCTCGTGCTCTATATTGTCCTGGCCGTCATTCACAAACTCCTCAATAATGGCAAATAGTATTTGTGCATCATCGTGGCATACCCGAAGGAAGCCAACAGACTCCCCAACTAAATCGTAATCCCCAGAGCCCCCCCTAATAATAGTCTCTACTCTCCCCTTCCGCGTGAGAAGCATCTGCTCTTCTCCAGTATTGCTCGATGCCGAATCGAGAAGAAAACAATTAGGCTGCTCAGAATTGACTAAACGCTTAATCATACTCACGGGGAATAGCACGTCTGCGTCCATGATCAGTAAGTCCCCGTCAACTTCATTGCGAGCGGCCCACAGCGAAAGGATCGCGCCCTTTGTGTATTCGTTGTTAGTAATGTATTGAACGGTCGCGGTACCGCACCGGTCACCGATCTCATCTATAACAGCACGTGCGCAGTAACCAACAACCACAACTACATTTCGAACACCCGCCACGGTGAGTGCAAAAATTCCCCGTTCCAGAAGCGTTCTACCCCTTACTTTCAACAGACACTTAGGCAACTTCGAACCGGAGGAATGGAAACGTTTGCCTACGCCCGCCGCTAGAATTATCGCTTTCATCATTTCTGGTTCAAGATTATATTTTCTAGTTGGACCAAAAACCGCCGGAAGTCCTCTTTCTGAAGATGGCCCATATTAGCAACGCGGAAAACTGAGGTCTGAAGCTTCCCTTGTCCTGCATAAATAACGAAACCTCTTTCCTTGAGGCTATCGTGGAGATGAATGTAGGACATTCCCGGTGGCAAAGTGAGCGAAGTCAATGTGTTCGAACGTAAATTTTCGGGCACGAAGCACTCGAGTCCCATACGCGAAAAACCCTGACGAAGAAAATGCGCCGCATCACGATATCTACGGACGCGGCCTATCACCGTCTCTTCCAATAATTCGTCCATTGCTTCATCTAAGGCATACCAAGCCGGTACTGCTGGGGTAAATGGCGTACCGCTCCGCTCTTGAGCTTCCCAGTGTAGAGGTAAATTTAAATAAAGAGATCTACGGGAATAACCACCCATGGACCGTAGAACTTCTTTCTTTCCCACTACAAAGGACACACCTGGCAGGCCCTGGATGCACTTGTTTGCTGTGCATGCGCACAAATCCACATGATCCCGTTCAAAATCCAAATCTTCACCACCTAGAGAACTGACAGCGTCGAGCAAAAATCTTCGGTCCCGGCGCCGAACAATATTCCCTATCTCTGCGACCGGATTGATCAAGCCGGTTGTAGTTTCATGGTGGACGGCAGCAACCGCTGCAATAGACGGGTCTCTTTCCAACGCAGCCTCGATTTGATCAAGATCAGGCGGTAACGTCCACTCAAAGCGCAATTCTTCATATGGTATATTATGCGCGTCGGCCATTTGACTTATACGATCCCCATAGACGCCATTATTGATTACAAGAAGTTTTTTTCCATCTGGTACTGCCGACGAAACCATAGCCTCTACCGCCAACGTGCCAGAGCCGCTCAGTAAAACAACGCTGTATGCAGCGGATCCAAAGGCCTTCACTACCTTTGCACGAATAGCGTCTGAAAGATCCGAAAACTCCGCTTCTCTATGACATAAATCCCCGCGTGTCAGAGACTGCTGTACACGTGGGGATACATTGACTGGCCCCGGGTTAAGAAGTACAAAACGTTCCATTGCAGATGTAACTGGTGTTACCTCTCGTCCATCTTTCCGACATTTTTCATGAATCGTCTCGCTATTTCCTTGGGCTCGTGGACGATTCGCCCGATATCGCGCGGTTCTTGGTCCACGCTAATTTTGGCCAAGAGAAATGAGGGACCATCCATGCTGAGCAAATCCTGGACGGAGTTCTGCAGTTCCCCGAGGCTGCCGGCACGACGGACATTTATGTAGCCGCTCGCCTCTGCTATTTTTTCGAGCGCCACACGGTCCGTAATAGTTCGCTGGTTTCCCGTAGACCCGTAGGCTTCATTATCTAAAACAACATGTAAAAAATTAGCAGGCCGTTGCGCCCCGATGAGTGCTAATGATCCCATGTTCATGAGTACGTTTCCGTCTCCATCGAGTACAACCACTCGACGGTTTGGCACGTTCAAAGCGATTCCGAGGCCTATGGATGATGCCAGGCCCATCGACCCAATCATGTAAAAATTTCCTGCGCGGTCATCGAGATTGAACGATTCCCGAGAGATGAAGCCGTTCGCATGTACGATCAGCGCCTCCTGCATTAATGGAACTATTACGCCCAATGCTGCAGATAAGTTCATGCTATCACGTCCGGCGGCAAAATTAGCGCGACGGGCATAGCGTCGACGCTCATGCGCTCCGCGGCCCAACGCACGCTCTTCCTGATTGAGTCAGGTTCAAGTATCCGGTGAGTGATTTTTAGCGTGCCCAACAGGTCCAAGAGAATATCACCCATGATCAGGTGTTCAGGCGCATCTTTGCCCTCGTATCCACGCCACGTAATTAGGAGCAAACACGGGAATCCGTAAATGAGACTAAGCGACGAAAGCGCATTCAAACACACACCCAGGCCGGAGTTCTGCATAATAACGACAGGCTGTTTCCCCGCCATGTACGCGCCGACGGCCAAACCCACGGCCGCATCTTCCCGCGTTTCAGGAATATAAGCACCCTCGTTCTCAAGAAGTGCAATAATACTCTTCACTAGTGAACATGGTACACCGGTGAAAAAGTCGAAGTCCGCTTCCCGTAGATAACTAACAAAATCCGGCCCGCTCACCATGTTTCTTTAAGCTCCTTTTCCAGTACCTCTCAATTGATATAGAAGGACCGGCAACATAGCAATTGAGGCAACCAATACGCAGCCGACAGCGAGGCTGAGAAGTAACCCTATGCTGAAAATACCGTAGTAATCCGCGACCATCAGACTACCAAACCCAACCATTGTCGTGAGTGAAAACAGTACTACAGCTTGGCCTGTGCTCCCCGCAATCAAGTCTGCCGCCGAGCCATTCGGATTCTCCCGGAAACGTTGTACGAGGTGAATCCCATTCTCCACGCCAATTCCAATTATCAAAGGGGCCGCAACCATATTTGCGAGGTTGAACTTCA
>CAZSWX010000173.1:0-5463 GCA_964610865.1 uncultured Enterobacteriaceae bacterium | reverse complement strand
GGTGGGCATTATGGAAGCCGTGGTAGTGGGGATGGACCAATCTTCTGAAACCTAAGCGGCCGAGTATTTTTTCGTAAAATGGTAATGACTTTGTTGTATCGGTGACGGTCAAATCGACATGATCAACACCTAACACTTCAAAATCCGAGCCCGTGGTCTTGAGCGGTACCGAACCGGGTATCACGGCGCTTTTCACGTTTTCACCATCAAAGAGTTCTTTTGGAGACATGTAGTTACCTGCTGTTAGCGTGCTTCCTGTGGTTACGAGACTAGGTCTAATCGAGTGATTGGATACGTGATCTTGTGGCCGTTCTATGCCTTTGTGCTAGCGCGACTCTTCATCGCGTTTGTCCAGCGGTCCAAGTTTCGCCATTTTGTCTGAAGATGAAAGTCTGACATTGCGGCGAACTCGATTCCGACGAACAGGGTGATGTCCGCGATAGAGAAATAGGAGGCCAACCATTCAGAATCGCCTAGGTGTGTGTCGAATAGTGACAATCGGTCCGTGAGTGTCTTTGCGGCTTCTTTTACAGCATGAGAGCTTTGTTGCAGGCGCGGGGCAAAAAAAGGATTAGTGTGCAGAAAGCGCCGGGTCGCCTGTAATAAAATTCCGAGCTCTGCGCGCCGTTCCCACGCCCGGGCCATGCTTCTCTCGTAAGGGGTCTCACCCCAGAGAGACGGCTCAGGATAACATTCCTCTAGGTATTCCATAATGGCCAACGATTCGGGTATTGTGAATCCATCATCCAGTTCCAAAACAGGAACCGCCCCAAAAGGGTTCTTTTCTAAAAATGCGGCGGATTGCTGAACCCCAGAAAAAAGATCCATGGATTTAATTGTAACGGAGAGCCCCTTTTCGGCCAAAAGCATTCTTACTCTGCGGCAATTCGGTGATTGAGAGAAATCGTAGAGTATCATTGACTGGTTCATAGCACGATTTACACGAGCTGTTTGAGAGAAAAGTTGTTTCTTGCAGTTAATGCACTCGACGGTTTCCTTGCGTCAGGGTTATATGGAAGGTGTCGTGTCGCGTTTGCCATCGTTTCCGTTTTCCTTCGTTGTTCCGCTTTTACACTGTTGTGTCCTCAGCAATTCTACTAGCGTCTTAACCTCCGCTACGTCACGAGAAACTTGCCTCACATATGAGGTTGTCGTGAGTTCCCCCAACGTCCACATCAGAACGCCGATCATGAGGCAAACCCAATAGAGTACTGCTGCACCATTTGTATTGAGAGTGCTATGAAGCTGGTTTGTGTCCATTTTGTTTCGGCTCCTCGCGGTTCGGGATCTGGTTCTGTGTAGCAGAGTCGTTCGGGTGATTGCATCGGTCGTCTTGACTTTCTTTCCTTGGCTTAGTGAATTAGTCCGCGGGAGCGTGTGATGAGAAATCGTGTTCGGTTGTTCTTTTGGATTTTTTTGGCTCTGCTGTTTCGCACCGATGCGTTCGGGCAAGGAATCCCCATAGTGTTAACGGGCGTTCTAATCGGGCCGGACGAAGAACTAAGTCAGATGTACCCTTATTTTGAGGTCAGTCTAGAAGGAGAAATATGGAAACTACGTATTCGCGAGGTTGAGACGCATATGCCCGGGAACCATGAACGTTCCGTGTTACGCCCGTTCGGTCGTTTTCTGTCCTTTGTTGGGCCGGACACTCTCCTCGATTATTTGCGAAGCAAGGACTCGGAGGGCTTACCACTACGTCTTACCGGCCGGTTGTATTCTAAAAAACGTACATTTCTCCTGTCTAGAGTTGAAAGTGCAGGGCCAGACGCGGTCTCTGAGGTCTGTTTGGGTACGGGCTGCGACAGTACTTGTCGGGAGACGTCGGATTGTGAAGTCGAGGAATGGTAGTGACGGCTTTCGCAACGCCAAAGCATTAAAGACTTTCTCAGGACAGGATGTATTTTGACAAAAAAAAACGCCGCGTTTTCGCGACGTGATTTATAAATTGTAGCAAATTTCTATTTAAAAGTCAAATGTAAACGTAAGCTATTGAAATTGCACGCACTTTAATTAATCCTTTTGGTTGAATAATCTAGCGTCCGACCTCTAAATGTCCGAGGTTAGGATTTTCAGTGGATCTTACCCTTTGCTATTAGTCACTATCTGCGCTTTGCAAGTCCATGATATCTACTGCTACATGCGACTTCCGTACTATGAGGTGCACCCGGGAGAAGGACCATATGCCCTGTTCGTTCATGGGTTTCTTTCGAGTCGTGCGCAGTGGCTCCCTAACTTGGACCGGCTTTCTACTGTTTGTCGTCCCGTGGTCGTTGAGCTTTTTGGACATGGGCGTTCAACATCTCCAGCGGAGCCAGAAGGGTATTTACCAGATAAGTACTTGCTGGCTTTTGAGGAAATTCGTGCAAATCTTGGCGCTAGCCATTGGTTCCTTATCGGACAATCGTTGGGCGCCGGTCTGACTCTACGGTATGCCCTCCAACATCCCGCGCGCGTTGTCGCCCATGTGTTAACTAATTCTTCTACTGCTTTTAGTGATCAGGAGTGGTTGGATTCGGTCCGACCGGGAACCGATCGAATGATAGAACTGGCGAAACGGAAGGATAGAGGTGTCTTAGAGCGAATCGCGGTGCATCCCAAGAATGCGCGTCATTTAGCCGTCAAATACAAGCAGGCCCTGTGCGACGATGCGACGCTCCACGATCCTCTTGGGGCTTCATACACCGCACGTTATACGTCGTTGACGGACCCTATTGATTTGTCTTCCCTAAAGGGGAACAGGGTGCCAACTCTTTTGGTGTGCGGGACACGGGAAAGCCGTTTCATGCCAAGACGGCAATTTGCGGAGAAAAATCTCAATCAGTTAGAAGTTTTTGAAGTTGATGCTGGCCATGCCGTCAATATCGAGGCACCCGAAATGTTTAATCGTGCTGTCATCGAATTTTTTACGCGACACGCTACCAAGAATGAACCCTGACGTACTTCCGGTCAGAAACTCCAGAGTATCACGGTGTAGTCGAGTTGACCGATGCATCCTTTATTCGCTTCACTTGGATGGCTGAGTCTCTCTCTCCTTGCAGAAGATAGTGCCGTATGGCTTGGTCAAACGCGGCTCGCGCCTTGCGTCCCTTGCCTTGTGGGACATAGGCCTTTCCCAATGCTAGATGCGCATCCGCACGTTCGGGCTCCATTGCGAGAACGGCCTTGTAAGAGGATTCCGCTAGTGCATATTCGCCCAATGCCAGGTACACGCGACCCATACAAAACTGTACTTCCACGTTCCGGGAATCGACCCGGGCCGCTAGCGTGTATGCGTCTAGTGCCTCTACGAGTTTTCCGTTTTCCTCATAAGTAAGCCCGAGTTGGAAATATGCTGTTTCTGAGCCCGGATCGGCTTGCACGGCAGCGAGCAGTTCGGTCTGTGCATCGCGCAAACGGCCCTGTTGCTTTGCAATTGTGCCACGATTGACATGATGTGTTGCGAGAGCGTGTTGGGCGGCAGAGTAATTTGCGTCCGCGGTCAGAGCGTCCCGGAATTTTCGCGCGGCGAAGTCGGTGTTGCCTATTTCGTTCGCTAAAGCGCCGATTCTATAGTGAGCTTCTGCGTTTTGCGGATTTTCCTTTATGGCGTCTTCGTATTCGGCCATAGCAGGTGCAAAAAGTGTGCGGCTAGCCAGCTCATTGCCGGAAGCCATAAAGTTTTTTTTCTCCGACGATCCACACGAAAACAACAGCGGCAGTAGGACTATCAAATAAAACAGAACCCCGATGCGGTAGGTGAGATAGGTTTCCATAGTGTCTATTAGGCGTTTGAGAGGGGTGCATGTCAAGCATATTTCTACTGACCTGAGCGGTCGTGTGTGGCCACGGGAACCCAAATTGCCTCGGTGACAAAATGGCTACTTGATAACGGGATATTTTATGTAGTATGCGTTCTTTTCTACTATGACCGTAACGAATGCGTTTCTAACGACTTCCGGTGAGTCGGCGTTTCTGCCGCTTCACTCTTTTGGCGGGATATCCCTCATTGAGCGGGCACTACTTAACTTGCAGCGCGCAGGTGTTAAGACGTGCTTTGTGCTGGCTGGCCCGGGCCAGAGCGAACAGCTGCAAGGCGCGATCGAGAAGAACCGGCAAATCACCGTACCCATTGTTTGGCTTGACAAGGAAGCCGGGGCCCGTGGACACTGCGCCGATGTCCAATCGGATAGCTATGTTCTGTCGTACGATATGATATTTCGACCGGCGCTTCTTGAGGAGATAGCAAGGCAAGAGGGACGATGTAAATCTCCTGATGTTCAACGTTTAGACGACGGGCCGGTCCTCGTCTCTAGTGATCGGCTTAGCTCGGTATTTGAAGACGAGGGGTTCACGAACGGTTCTGGAGACAAAGGGACGCGCGCATCAACAGCGTCTGGTTGTGGCCGTGATTTTTATCACCGATTGGGACGGGGCGATATTCTTTGGAAGTTAGAGAAAAAATTTTTGCTGGCACTAGAGAACCCGCGAGACGGTATCGTCGACCATTACTTCAACAGAAAAATATCTCGTTTTGTCACCCGTCAGATCGTGACTACACAGGTAACTCCGAATCAGGTCACGGCCTTGGCTTTTACCATCGGACTTTTAGGCGCGGGTTGTTTCCTCTTCGGGCATTATACCGGGACAGTTGCGGGAGCAATTCTTTTGCAGATATCTACGATACTCGATTGTGTCGACGGGGAGATTGCTCGTGTAAAAATGTTAGAAACCGACTTTGGCGAATGGTTGGATGTAACGCTTGATACCATCGTACACATCGCGGTGTTTCTTTGCATAGGTGTTGCTGTGTGGAAGCAGGATGCTATTACCCTCGCACCACTTTTGGGTGGAATCTTAGCGCTCGGCGCAGCGATAGCCTTTCCACTTGTTACGTTGGCCGAGCGAACAGAAGAGCAGGGTCGGCGGCGTGCAGGGTGGGAAGACGCTTTGTTAGAAAAATTGGTTGCGGGGCTTACCAGCCGCGACTATTCCTTGCTCGTCTTATTATGCGCCGTTTTTGGAACGCTAGCTTGGTTTCTTTGGGCCGCGGCTGCGGGCGCCCATGTGTTTTGGTTTGTGTTAGCGTTTTTGTTGTGGAAGGCTGGCCGGTTCACAAAGCTATTCCACTCTACTTAGTTCGCTTAAGATTTGGCGTTATCGTTTTTTCTCCTCAGCCGATTGTTCCGGCCTCTCGGAGTGCCGCCAGTTGGTCGGGAGAAATTCCTAATTCAGAGAGGACCGCGTTTGTTTGTTCGCCCAAAAGGGGCGCCGGGTGTCTCAATAATTCCGACGGAGTCTTTTCGAACCGAGCCGCAGGCCGGGCCTGACGCATCTGACCTGCGTGCGGGTGGAGGGATTCGACGATGAGCTCGTTGGCTATGACCTGTGGGTCGTTCAACACGTCTTCCTTACGGTTGATGGGCGCACATGGTACCTGTTCCGCGTCCAGTCTCTCTAACCATTCTTTAGAATTCCGGGTTC
>CAZSWX010000172.1:0-5479 GCA_964610865.1 uncultured Enterobacteriaceae bacterium | reverse complement strand
GGACAAAAACTTCCTCGAGTTGTGTGCTCCGAGACTCCGTTGAGCGCATGCCCATGGTGTTCCAATCGTCCTTAAAGTTGAGTCCGGGACTGTCTCCAGGTATCAGGAAGGAAATGATCTGCCCCGGATCATCGCTGCAAGTGGCTTCACCAAAGTAAAAGTCGACAGCTATGGACTGAGTACTAAAGATTTTGTTGCCAGAGACCTGCCACCCACCCGTCATCCGTGTTGCGGTCGTAAGAGGCCGTAAAATAGAAGCGGCGTTATTTGGTTCCGAGCCAGACCCTCCAACAATCAAGCGCTCACTAGCGATTTTACGCAGCATGTCTCCTACGACAGGCTTTCCAGTTTCGTGCCACACATGGATTAACAGACTCGCGACATTGAAATGCATGTTGATTGCTAATGCTGTTGCGCCACAACCGCGTGCTAAATGGTCCTGAGTTTTGATTCGTTCCAGCAAACTAGCCCCCATCCCTCCAAGTTCTTGAGGGATCGTGAGGTTGGTGTAGCCGGTCTCTTTCAATTCCTCGTAATTTTTATACGGAAATTCGCCCAGCTCGTCGTATTGAGCCGCCCGAGTCGAGAACTCTTGTCCCAACTGTGTAGCGAGCGCGACAAATCCCTGCTCACGCTCTGTGTGAAATTGCTCCATACGCCCTCCTTGTCGGTTGACACTGCCCCGTTTACCATCATGGTCTCGAGAGGTCACGAGGGACTTCGGGTAGTGTGCAATGCGGCTTCATCCGGTATTAGTCGTATTGATTTAATGTGTAAATGGGGAAGGGAATTATCATGTGGACTTTGGCGTTCTGTCCTTGTGCTGGCGGCCGGAGGCGGCTACCGCACGATAAAGTGATGAATTCTCTCGGATTGTTTTTGGAATATGGTATCCCTAAATTTCGGTAAGATCAGAGGTTAGGCGCCGCTCCGGTTTTTGCCGGGTGCGAAAGGACTTGTCCGTGTTTAAATGAATTAAGTGTAGGAGTTTAATGTTCCTGCCAATTGACGATTCTTTGCTCTGACATAGATGAGGCGAAATTATGCCGGTTGGCAACCATAAGCGCATATGGCTCTTTTGGGACGGAGACTGCGAATTCTGTAGGCGAGCCATCAGGTGGGTCGAAAGGCGGGATGTAATGTGTGTAATTCATGCGATTCCCTACCAGAAAGCTCCTACCCCGCCTATGACGACAATACTTGCCCACCGCTGCGCGAATTCAGTCCACGTTATCACGCAGGAGGGCCGACTTCTCTCTGGTGGCCCTGCCTGTGTATATGTAATGGGGCGTGTAGGATTTCGTATGACCGAGCGCGTCGGCACCATGCCGCCTTTCGATTATCTTGTGGAAACAGTGTACCGATTTGTGGCGCGCAACCGACGTTTACTCAGCCTCTTATTCAGGTGCCGCTAGCTAGCTCAACCGAAGATCTCATACTTGACCCAATTGTCGGAGTGCCTCGTACAGGACGATGGCCGTGGCAGTTGATAGGTTCAGGCTACGGACGTGTTCGGTAAGCATGGGGATGGTGAGCAGGTCTTTGCTGAACTCTTTTTTAATTGATTCTGATAACCCTTGCGTCTCGCTCCCAAACACAAGTAGGTCTGTCGACTGATACCGGACCTCCGTGTAAGAACGCGAGGCCCGGGCCGAGAAAAGAAGCAGTCGTCCCCCAGGGCGGGTCTTCAGGAACATTTCCCAAGAGTCATAGACTCGTAGATCCACGTGGGGCCAGTAGTCTAAGCCCGCCCGTTTTAGATATCGATCGTCGAGAGAAAAGCCGAGCGGACCTACCAGGTGAAAGGTAGTTGCAGTAGCCACGCAAAGGCGAGCCGTAGTGCCGCTGTTGGGCGGGATTTCTGGTCGGACAAAGACAATGTGCATGTGGTCAGCTTACTTGTCGTTTGAGAGCTTTGACTTAGGCAATATTTGATAAGTACCCTGTCGCACACGCAAAACGTATGCGGCGTCTCGGGACTCCTCGACGATATATTCCGCGAGTTGATAGTAGGCGTGCCTGAGGAAACGAGCGCTGAAAGTGCGTTCCTTAACCATGCAGTATAATACGTGCCCGTCACCAATAGCGAGCGTCTCAGGAGCTAATGTTTCTTCACTGTTGTCGTTTAAACTTATGATGAAATCGCCTTCCGGAGTAAGGGCCGCTCCCGTTACCACGTATGGGGTATCTTCGACTTGCACGAGGCTCCGGTCCTTTCCGACTACAATCTCATACTGTCCGTTGTGATTCAGTTGTAAGCATTGGCTGAACAGCATATTGATGCGTCGGTTACCGATCGGCTCGTCGTTGGCATACCAACGTCCATCCTTCCCGAAGCGAATCGCTCGTGTAGGCTCAATGGCCCAAAAACCTCGCTGGGGCATGCCTAGGAGTCCCTCTTTGCACTTGTATTCGGTGTATCCAATAACAGTGTTAAAGGGCCTTGGTTGGTGAGGTGTACATCCATGTCCGCTTGAAACACCCCATTGGCTACTCGAACGCCGTGTAGTCTGCAGCGGTCCAGAAAATATTCATAAAGGGCCTTAGCGGTATCAGCGTCGGCAGCGTCGTCGAACGAGGGGCGCCGGCCTTTGCGTGTATCTGCCAGGAGAGTAAACTGAGAAATAACTAGAAGCGATCCTTCTACTTCGCTGAGGGAATAATCAAGTTTCCCGTCGGTGTTAGGAAAAATACGCAATCGAACGATTTTATTGCTCAGTATTTCAGCCTGTCTTTCGGCATCGCCGATGCGCACCGCCAAGAAAATTACGAGCCCTTTATTGATTCGGCCGACGATGCGCTTCTCGACGGAGACATGGGCCTTACTTACCCGTTGGATTAAAGCTCGCATTACAAATTCACCTTTAGGTGCATCATAGTTGGGACAGTTACCTCAGTCACGGTTGAGATACAAGATAGATGCGATGAGCGATTTCGAAACGTGGCGCCGGGGGGCTGCTGTGTGCGATTACGCTCCCTGGTCTAGGGGGAAATGCTCAGCTATGATTCGAAGATGTACCCGATACTTGTCCATTTAGGGCCGGTCACGATTTACAGTTACGGCGTAATGATGGCTCTCGGTTTTCTTGGTGCATCGTGGGTTCTTGGTAGGGGGCTCCATTACCAGCGGCAGGATGCGGAGCTTTCTACCCGCCTAGTTTTGTGGGCGGCGATAGGCGGATTGGTGGGGGCACGACTACTCTTCATTTTCGCCAATTGGACGGATTTTCTGTATGCGCCGGCGTCTTTTGTCTTCACGGGTGCAGGTTTTGTCTGGCACGGCGGTCTGATCGGAGGCACTGTAGGGGTGAGCCTCTGTATCCGCCAGAATAGCCTTAATTGGGCGAAAACGATGGATGCGGTTGCTCCTGCGATTGCTTTCGGGCACGGCCTTGGAAGGGTGGGGTGTCATTTGGCCGGTGATGGGGATTGGGGACCACCTACCGACTTGCCTTGGGGAGTGGCCTATACGGATGCGCTGATAGGTTGGCCATATGCGCAAAATGTACTAGTACACCCAACCCCGATGTATGAAATGCTTTTCTACTTTCTGGTCGCCGCGATTTTGTGGATGCGACGCACGGCTGCCCACAGGCCGGGCTCACTTTTCTGGGCGTATTTGTTGCTAGCGGGTGTTGGAAGATTTTTCTTGGAATTTGTTAGATTGAATCCGCCTGTCCTATGGGGCCTCTCTCGCGCCCAGATCATTAGTTCTATGATGGTGGTCTTCGGCGCGATGCTCTTGATATTCCAACGTACTGGTGTTCCTCCACAGGCAAGAACCAAAGAGAGGATAACGTGAGAAAGTGGGTATTATTGGGGCTCATTTTGATCGGGTTTGGGGGTGCCATTGGGCTACTGTTGGGGACCCCAACAGCGCGGAAGTTGCCGGCGCCCGCGCCCGATTTTGTGTTGCCAAATCTGGATGGTCAGGCGACTCGATTATCTAATTTCCGGGGCAAAGTGATCCTCTTAAATGTGTGGGCGACATGGTGTGCGCCTTGCCGCGATGAGATGCCAACGCTCGAGCGATTGCAGGAACACCTGGCGCATGAAGACTTTGTCGTGTTTGCGGTGAGTCAGGATGTGGATGGGCTGGCGACGGTCAAACCCTACGTCAGTGAGTACGGCTACACCTTCCCGGTCTTGATCGATGTCGGGGGAGAAATCGGTAGGAGGTATGGTGTTACGGGGTACCCCGAGAGTTTCGTTATTGATCGTTCCGGACAAGTCGTTTATCACCACGTTGGCTACAATGACTGGGCTCAAATGAATGTAGTCACGGCGCTTCGCGGGCTGATAACGCGGGGTCAGTGGCAACTAGGCTAAAATAGAGACACAGGTACCCTATGTAGTACTTCGCGACTGGCCAGCGTGGGAGACAAACGATGCGAGCTGAGCCCCAGGAGGTTGACAGTAGAGGTTAGGACTTGGATGTTATCAATTATGGTCGCTGATAGTTCTTGTGATAGCTCTTTAATGGGTAGGGTCAAAGGGTCTACGTAGACCTGAGGAGCCGAGGAATTGAATAATGGCTGGATACCGACAAATAGCCAGCAAAAGCGTATTGATAGGACTGATTGCTGGATTGATGGGGTTGGGGGTCGTGCACTTTGGCGGGTACGGGACCAATCTTGTCTCGGCCCTGGACCGGGGCAGATACCAGGACCTGGAGGTGTTTACGAATGTGTTGGCTATCGTTCAAAAGAATTATGTGGAAGAGACTCAGACTGGCGTCTTAGTAGAAGGGGCGATCAACGGGATGTTGACAGCCCTCGACCCCCATAGTGCTTATTTGACACCTGAGTCTTACAGAGAGCTTCAGGTCGATACGGAAGGAACCTTCGGAGGGCTTGGCATCGAGATAACTACAAAGGACGGAGTTCTGACGGTTGTTTCCCCAATTGAGGACACTCCGGCGCATCGTGCGGGGGTAAAGGCCGGAGACCAAATTATTAAGATAGATGAAGAACTAACTAAGGATATGTCGCTCATCGAAGCTGTCAAACGCATGCGCGGGAAAAAGGGTACAAATATAGTGATCTCCATCAGAAGGGAGAACGTGCAACGACTGATAGACGTACCTATCGTCCGCGAGGTAATTAAAATCAGAAGCGTCAAGACTAAAACGTTAGAGAAGGGTTTTGCTTACATAAGGATTACGCAATTCCAGGATCGAACAAGTGGGGACTTAGATGCGGGCCTGAGACGAATAAAGAAAGAAAGCGAGGAGCTACGCGGCATTGTACTAGATCTAAGGAATAACCCAGGAGGTTTGCTGAGTCAGGCCGTAAAAGTGTCGGACCTTTTCTTGGATGATGGAATGATTGTGTACACCGAAGGTCGGCTAGAGAGCCAAAGGCAGAAATATTTCGCGCATCGGGGAGGGGACACAGATACGCCGTTAGTCGTTTTGGTCAATGGCGGAAGCGCGAGTGCATCTGAGATAGTCGCTGGAGCCGTACAGGATCATGGCCGC
>CAZSWX010000171.1:5106-5494 GCA_964610865.1 uncultured Enterobacteriaceae bacterium | reverse complement strand
CCGAACCAGGATGGGAACCGCTGAGGGAAAGAGTATACCTTAAGATGGCGCGAGCTTCGAAAATCCTAAGGCACGCGGGTGGATACCAAGGTTTGGGGCGCATGGTGGCTCTCTCGGCCTGTCTTCATTTGTGCGCCTTGTTCGTCTTCGCTGCTCCTGTTGAAAGGGTGTCAAGTAAGGTAATCGTGCTCGGCAACTATAAGGTCGACCTTATTTCTCAAGAAGCTTTTCAGGCATCTAAAAAAAAGATCAAACCAGGACAACGATCAAAGAAGCCGGTGGTGACGGAGAAGCCGGTGGTGACGGAGAAGCCGGTGGTGACGGAGAAGCCGGGGGTGACGGAGAAGCAGCTGGTGAGGGAGAAGCAGATGGTGGCGGAGGGGACGGG